>DAIOGD010000044.1:0-6040 GCA_036745395.1 Candidatus Nanopelagicaceae bacterium
GGTGAAGCATGGAAAGTATCGCGAGCTAAGACACCGCCCCAATCACTTGCCGCACCTTCTCCAAGAGCGCCACCCAAACCAAGAAGTCCAAGGATTAAGAATTTAGTTGGGCGTTTAGATTTCTTCGCTTCCTTATTTACTACGTGTTGATCTGCTGAGGCCGGAAGGAACCAGTTTCTAGTTACGATCGCAATTGAAAAAATGAAAGCGCCAACAATTAGCGCGTGAATGCGCGGAGTTAAACCGGCGCTCGCAGCTAAGCCGCCAGTTGCACCACCAGCTAAGCCTCCCATGGACCAACCGGCATGAAACTTACTCATTACGCGCTTTCCACCGATATGTTCTAATGCGGATGCTTGTGCGTTCATTGAAAGATCGTGTATTGACGAGACAGTTCCATATAAAAAGAGCGAGAACCAGAACCAAGGTAAATTAAAAAGCAACCCAACAAGTGGGGCGCCAAAAGCCAGAGTCATCGCAGAATATTTAGTTACTGGTCCGCTACCGAATTTAGCTGCAATCAGGCTTGCGGGTTTAATGGCGATGAATACGCCCGCTGTTGCAAATAGGAGTGAGGTTCCAAGGAGGCTATTTGAAATATCTAGCGTGCGTTTAAAATCTGGGATTCGGGAAACAAAGGTTCCGACCGAAAATCCGTTCATCAAGAAAGCGATCAATGTTGCAACACGAGCTTTGCGATAACCATCCTTGGTAAACACGGTTTAAGTGTAGTTAGCCAACGGGCTTGCTCTACCCTTCTACCTATGTCCAAACATCTTGAATTAAATGGCATCAACGTGATCGCCGAACATGAACGTGGTGGCTCGGTTAGATCGCTCTTTTGGCCGTGGGCGGCGGGAAACATTTCCTTGCTTGCGCTTTCATATGGTTCATTCTTCTTGGGCTTTGGCATTTCTTTTTGGCAAGCAACTTTTGCCGCCGTTATCGGAACCATTGCCTCATTCGTTTTGGTCGGAATTAGTTCTTTGGCTGGCAAGCGAGCAAACGCTCCAACCATGACTCTTTCGCGCGCAGCATTTGGCGTAAAGGGAAATTTAATTCCGGGTTTACTCTCTTATTTGATCTTCGTTGGCTGGGAAACAGTTTTAGTTTCACTTTCGACTCTTGCCACCCAAACTGTATTGAGCCGAGTTGGGCATGTAGACCATAATCTTTCGCGCATTATCGGTTTTGCTATTTCTGCTGGATTAACTATTTTTGCTGGCATTCTTGGCTTCCAGATGATCATGCGAATCCAGCGCTGGGTAACGATTGCAACAATATTGTTAACAATTGGATATATCGGCCTAACCTTTAGCAAGATTAACTGGCATGAAGTTCACACAATCCATGCCGGAAATATGCAGGGCTTTATCGGTGCATTGATCTTTGGCGTTACTGGTATTGGACTTGGTTGGGTTAATTCAGCGGCCGACTATTCGCGTTATCTACCTCGGCATTCATCTAGTCGAGGCGTAATTGGCTGGACGGTTTTTGGCGCTTCCGTCGTGCCGATCATCCTTGTGATTTATGGGGCGCTTCTTGCTGGAAGTAGCAAAGATCTAGGCGGCAAGATCGCTTCAGATCCAATTGGAGCACTAACTACTTTGCTACCAACCTGGTACCTAATTCCATTTGCGATTGTTGCCGTGCTTGGCTTAATCGGTAATGCGATCCTTGACCTTTACTCCTCTGGAATTACTTTGGTTTCGATTGGCCTACCGGTGAAGCGGCATGTGGCTGCGGGAATCGATGGGGTAATCATGACTTTCGGAACTATTTACATTGTTTGGATCGCCGGTAATTTCTTTGTGCCATTCCAAGGTTTCCTAATTACATTAGGTGTGCCAGTAGCTGTTTGGTCTGCAATCTTCGTGGCCGATGTAATCATGCGAAAGAAAGATTATGTTGAGGCCGACCTCTTTGTTTCCACCGGTCGTTATGGCGCCTGGAACTATCGCTCACTTTCACTTATTTTGGTTGGTTCGATAGTCGGGTGGGGATTTGTTACAAATACTTCGGCATCCTGGCTATCTTGGCAGGGTTATTTCCTTTCAATCATTGGCGGAAAGACTGGACCTTGGGCCTTTGCAAATATCGGCGTGATCATTGCGTTAGTGATTGGATTTATTGGCCACTTGCTTCTTTCCAGAAACTCAATAAAGAAACAAGAGGCATAAAAAAAGCCCCGCAGTTACGCGGGGCTTAATTATTTTTACTCTTAGATGAATGAGGTAGTAAGGGCTATCAATACACCTGAGATTGCAATCCAAGTAAACCAAGAAGAAGCGGTGCGCATGCGCCACTTCTCAAGGGTTGGATCAACATCGGCGCGACGAGCGCGAATCACAATTCCGAGCGCAATAAATGCAGCTAAGAAGTAGTGGAAGACGTTTGCGCCAGCCATCAATACCCAAGTTGATGCGTATGAACCCTCAAAGCCACCAGTATCTTTAACAATAAATGGCATGTTAGCGATTTGGTGAATTTGATAATAGAAACCATAGGCATATGCAAGCAGCGAAAGGATTGTTAGGTTGCCAACAGATTTTGGATTACGTTGGGCAATCTTGAATACGATCGCGGCAAAAACCAATGGGTAGATGCTCATCCAGCCAGAGGAAGCGCTGAAATGATGACCGCCCTTTGGAATCCAACCATTATTCGCATTTAGATTGCGAAGATAGAAGTAGGTGAAGATCATGCCGAAGACGAAAGAACCGTCGGCAACGATCAGTAAGCGAACTCCTAAGCGTTCACGGCGACCAATTACTTCTGGTGCGTCATGATGGACGTGGAATTTTGTGTCAGATGACATTATTTAACCGCCTTTCCATATCCATATGGATCGCTTGTAACAACAGGAGGAGTGTCGAAGTTAACTAGTGGAACTGGATAAGGAACTGTCCATTCCAAAGACTTGGCGCCCCATGGATTCATTGGTGCGTTCTTTCCATGGCGCCATGAGTGAATAACGCCCCAAAGAAGAATTATGAATCCAAGTCCAACTGCATAAGCGCCGGCAGTGCTAACCATGTTAGATACATGGAAGGTATCTGCATAATCAACAACGCGACGTGGTTGACCTTCTGCGCCAGCTGTGAACATTCCCAAGTAAAGAACTTGGAAACCAATTTGGATTAACCAGAATGCAGCATAGCTCGCGCGTTCATTGAACATGCGACCAGTCATCTTAGGGAACCAGTAGACCAGACCAGCAACAGCGCCGGTGAGGGCTGATCCCATCAAGGTGTAGTGGAAGTGCGCGGTTACATACATAGAACCGTGGAGATAGTTGTCAGCTGGAACATCTGAAAGATAAATTCCTGTAATTCCGCCAACCAACATGTTCCACAAGAAGGCGTAAACACAGAGCATCGGCATCTTTAGCCAAGGCTTGCCTTTCCAAAGAGTTCCGAGAATCACCAGGAATATCAATCCAGTTGGAATCGAAATCATTTCCGTAGTCACCATGAATGGTCCATTTAGCATCGGCATCCAACCAGACATGTACATGTGGTGTGCCCATACAAGAACAGAAAGTCCCGCGATACCAGCAAAACCAACGATGGCTGCAGTGTATGAGAACAAAGGCTTTCTTACGAAGACCGGAACAATTTCCATTAGTACGGCTACTCCTGGGATCAGGATTACGTACACCTCAGGGTGGCCCATGATCCAGAACAAGTGTGCATACAACCAGCCGCTGCCACCGAAGTTAGCATCAAAGAATGTTGTACCAAATGTTCGATCTAGAACGGTTTGAATCATCGCCAACATGAATGTTGGGAATGCAGGGATAGCTAGTGCTACAGAAATTGTTGCACCAACTACGAAGATTGGAACACGGTTCCAAGACATTCCTTTTGCACGCATTGCAACCACAGTTGCGGTGATATTTGCACCAGCAACAGCCGTTGAAACTGCAAAGATTACGATGGTTGCCAAGAATGAGTTCATACCTGGACCAGCTTGGATGCTTAGTGGCGCGTAGGCAGTCCAACCAGTTGGGATTCCACCTAAGAACCAAGCAGAGCAAAGAACTGGGATTGCGGTAAATAGAACCCACCAAGAAAGAGCATTAAGTCTTGGGAAAGCCATATCTGCGGCACCAATCATGATTGGCATGATGAAGTTTCCGAATGGGCCCGTTGCGACAATAATCATTGCGATGATCATTGTTATTCCATGTAGACCGACAAGTGAGTTGTAAACCGATGCGGTTATGAAATGTCCACCTGGCATAGCTAGGTTGGTACGGATCATCATCGCCATGGTTCCACCAACACCGAGAAGAACAATTACGCCCCAGAGATATTGGATACCAACAACTTTGTGGTCGGTGCAATACTTAAAGTAGCGCTTGATTCCTTGACCATCGCCCGCCATGTAGAGCTGCTCCTCGGCACTTAAATCTTTACCGATCAACCAACGCCATGGTCCGATGAAGGCACCGATTCCAAGCATGAAACCAACGCTCCACATGATCATGGAGGCAAAAAGGGTTCGGTTGTAATGCTGGAAGTTAACCGTTGCATCATCAGATGAATGGTTATTTAGTAAGTAATAAGTTCCTAGCGCAAAGATGAGACCGACAATTAGGCCGGTACCAGCGTTGAGCTTGGTGATTAAGGACTTTTGTGGATTAGGTATTGGACGTGAGCTAACCCGGCTATCTAATGTGGTCATGCTTGATGTCCTCCTTGTGCGGTTACCCAATTATTGAAATCAGTGGTGCTTAAAACCGCTCCATTAGTCTCCATATAAGCATGGTAGAGACCGCATAGCTCGGCACATTTAACGTCAATCGCTCCTAAACGGTCCGGAGTAGTTTGTACTTCAGTGGTTTGTAAGCGATTTGCATCTGCTTTTACACCTAACTGGACTGGCCAGAATGAGTGATTTACATCTTCAGAAACAATTTTGAATATAACTGGCTTATTGATAGGAAGCATTAACTCATTTGAGGTTACGCCTTGAGCCGGATAGTTAAAAGACCAGACCCATTGAGATCCTGTTACTTCAACGACCATTGCATTGGGTGCATCTTTAGCAGCCGCAGCCGAGGCTGAGTTAAGTTCGACTAATCCATACAAAATTGCAACTAGTGCGAGAATTGAAGAAGCAACCCCAAAGAGGGCAATGGAGAGTTTATTGGTTCGAATCGCTGGTCCATCCTCTGGTGGCGTATCACCACGAGTTCCATGCCGGAATGTGTAAGTTGCGATACTAAGTACGAATCCGCAAACGGGAGCGCCAATCCAAGTAAAGATCACCATCAATCTTTCGATTGATCGCATATCAGTACTCATCATTGCCGGCATCCACTTGGTGTAGAACTTTCCGCCTAGTACTACAAAGCCAGCCGTGTAGAAAACGGCCCAGCCAAGAGTTTCTAGTACGTCTTTACGCTTGAGAAAATGTGTAAAGCGCTCTCCTGGAGTTGGATTCAAATCAGGTGCGTTGTGATCACTCATGCGACTGTTACCTTTCCTGACATATATCCGTAAGCAGACATCACGCCACCAAACTTGCGATAGGTGCCATCACCACATGGATATTCACAGTTCCACACATAGTTTCCTTTACTTCCAGTTAGGAAGGAGAAAGTCACGGTATGACCGGCATTGTGCGTACCTGGATCATTTGTTGGGATGGGATCGCCATTGTCTTTTGCTTCAACTTTAGGAAGAGGAACATTTACAAAGAGCGGATCTTGCGTTCTGGTTGGAAGTCCATGCAAGGTAAATGTGTGTTCAACTTTGTCCGATGGAATAGAAGTTTGGGAGACGCCATCGACAATTGCGGTTCCGCCAACTGTTCCAACTACCTTTCCAAAATAAGGGTTGTTTAATTCTTCGCCACTGTCATACACATGAATAGTCATCGTTACATATGTGTGAGCTGGTAAGACAATATGAGTACTTGGGCCATATTGCGGATATCCGGTTTGCTTATTTACCTTGGCAGCCGCAGAACCATCCTTGAGTGCCGTTTCGCCGTCCGGGTAAACACCCATAGTTATAGATGCTTTTGGATA
>DAIOGD010000044.1:6140-8104 GCA_036745395.1 Candidatus Nanopelagicaceae bacterium
GCAAATAGGTAGCATAAAAGGGGGTCAATTTTGAAACTTAACCCGCTTTGGGATCTCCTTTTCATCCTCCTGCTCCTAAGCCTTGGACTCTGGTACCGATCTGAAGACCTAGCCCGCGCTTCCATCTTCAAATTGCGGCAATACCTCTTTTATCTGGGGTTAATCCTCGCCATGGCCTTGCTCGTTGGACCAATTCCACATTTGGCAGTCCGGAATTTCACCGCGCATATGGTCCAACACGTTGGATTGATGATGTTGATCGCCCCATTGATCGTAATTGGATCACCCATCAGGATCGCTCTCAATTCTAAGTCCCAGGTCCTGAGAAGAGTGGTGCGCAAAGTTGGTCGCAATGTTCTGATCCGCCAACTTTTTCGCCCTGAAGTTGGCTTTGTTATTTTCTTAGCAACGCTAATTTCAACGCATTTTTCACCACTTGCTGATGCTGGAATGACAAATAGCAATATTCATGTTCTGGAACTTTTTATGTTTTTAATCGGAGGCTTCATCTACTACTACCCAGTCTTAGAGGGAAATCCAAAACCATTTCACGTTCCATACTTTGCCAGGGTTTTATCGCTCTTCGCCATGATGTTGCCCGAAACGATGACTGGTTTCTTTTTATATTCTGGAAACAAACTACTCCACTCGCTTCCTTCAGATATGTCGAATATGAAAGGTATGTCCGAACAACATTCTGGCGGTGCAATTATGTGGGCGATGGGTATGCTGATCGACGCAATCTGGATTGCATTGGCAGTAAGTGATTGGATTAAGAACGAGAAGGAAATTAGCGAGAAGATGGAATTAAATGACTAAAGAAGTTGACCCAAAACGTAAGTGGTTATTGCTCTTTATTCCAGTCTGCCTGGTCATGGGCGTCCTGGAATTCTTCCGTGGACTTTCTGGTAATTCTCGTAGTTGGCTGTACGTTGCAGAATGGCCATTCTTCGGACTATTTATCTTCTACATGTATTGGAAATTAGGCCAGCCACAACCGGATTGGGATGAATCAGATGATCCCAAGCGGGAAGTTGATTAACTACCAGCTTTGATGAAGTGGGCGACCTTCGGCATAACCCGACGCAGATTGAATTCCTACAACAGCTTTCTCGTAGAAATCAGGAATGCTTGTCGCACCTGCATATGTAAATGAAGATCTAACTCCAGCAATAATTTCATCTAATAAATCTTCAACGCCTGGGCGGGCTGGATTTATATACATGCGAGAAGAGGAAATTCCCTCTTCAAATAGCGCTTTTCTAGCGCGATCAAAGGCGCCTTCGGTTGCCGTTCTTGCAGCAACGGCGCGAGCTGATGCCATTCCAAATGACTCTTTATATAGGCGACCATTTGAATCACGATTCAAATCACTTGGTGATTCGAATGTTCCGGCAAACCAGGAACCGATCATTACTTGCGATGCTCCGGCAGCAAGTGCCAAAGCAACATCGCGCGGATGGCGAACGCCACCGTCGGCCCAAACATGTTTCCCATATTTAGCGGCTTCAGTAGCACATTCAAGTACTGCGGAAAATTGTGGTCGACCAACACCGGTTTGCATACGAGTTGTGCACATGGCACCTGGTCCAACACCAACTTTGATGATGTCTGCGCCAGCTTCAATCAAATCTTTTGTTCCTGCTGCGGTTACAACATTTCCGGCAACTAATGGAATCTTTGGTGATAAAGCACGAATCAACTTGAGTGCTTCAATCATCTTTGCTTGGTGTCCGTGGGCGGTATCTACGACCAAGACATCAGCGCCAGCATCAATAAGTGCTTTCGCCTTTGCTGCCACATCGCCATTAATTCCAACGGCACAAGCAATTCTTAACTTTCCATCTGCATCAAGGGCCGGCTTGTAAAGAGTGGCACGAAGCGCACCGGTACGAGTAAGAATTCCAACTAATTTTCCAGAGCCATCGACAACTGGTGCCAACTTGCGGCGCTCGGCATTTAGG
>DAIOGD010000045.1:0-8067 GCA_036745395.1 Candidatus Nanopelagicaceae bacterium
CTTGATAAATTGCATTGATTGGACCAAGGCCCATGGAAACAGTTGGGAACTCCCAGAAATCTGGCATCAAACGTGGGTGTGGATAAGAGGAAAGCCCACCACCATCATGTGAAAGTTCTTGACGGAAGCCATCCATTTGTTTTTCAGTTAAGCGACCTTCTAAGAATGCGCGCGAATACATTCCAGGAGATGCGTGGCCTTGGAAGAAAATTTGGTCTCCACCACCTGGGTGGTTTTTGCCACGGAAGAAGTGGTTGAAACCAACTTCATATAAGGAAGCCGATGAAGCGTAAGTTGAAATGTGGCCGCCAACTCCAACACCGGGGCGTTGTGCACGGTGAACCATGATGGCTGCGTTCCATCGAATCATTGCTCGAATGCGACGTTCTAGCGCTTCATCACCAGGAAAGGTAGGTTCGGCACCAGGTGCAATCGAATTTATGTAATCAGTTGCGCGAAGTGCTGGAACGCCGAGGTTATTCTCGCCAGCTCGCTTCAACATTGAGAGCATCAAGTAACGAGCGCGTACTGGTCCGGCATTCTTTAGGACTGCATCTAGAGATTGGGTCCATTCGGCAGTCTCATTTGGATCGGTATCCACCAACTGATCGATCAGGTGGTCTGGGATGTCGTGGTTTGCGCTCATGACCGTATCCTTCCACTATTTTTGCCCTACCTCTTGCGTAAAGCCCGGATAGGGAGTGGACTTCACCCATTGGCCAAATAACGTTGGTCACAATTTCAACGGATCCCGATCCAAGAGGAATGGAGGCAAAACCCCCATGGGGGTAGAGCTAGTTGTAGAACGCCTAGGCCTAAGTGCTGGAGATTTGGTTTTGGAGATCGGGCAGGATCAAGACTGCGATAACGAACTTCGTGCCGCCCTCGAGGCGAAAACCGGAAGTAAATTTATTGAGGAGAGCGCTTCAGAAGTTGTTGATGCAGTACTTCTCTGGTGGCGTGAGGAAGATGGCGACCTCGTTGATGAACTCGTTGATGCCCTTACTTATTTGTCAGAGACCGGGCCGATCTGGCTTTTAACACCAAAGGTCGGACGAGACGGGTATGTCGAACCAAGTGATATCCAGGATGCCGCGCCAACCGCTGGACTCTCGCAGACGGTATCTTTCTCTGCCGGAGCAGACTGGTCGGCAACAAAATTGGTCGCTCGAAAAGCGCCCCGTAAATAAAGTAAATAATTTAATATAGAAACTAATACTGCAAAACTTAACGGAGAGAGATTTAAATGACTTTAGAAATTGGATCAGCAGCACCAGATTTTTCACTCACTAATCAATTTGGTGAAAGCGTTTCACTCTCTTCCTTCAAAGGAAATAAGAATGTTGTCGTTCTCTTTTACCCATTTGCTTTCTCTGGAATTTGCACCGGCGAACTTTGTGGCCTGCGCGATGATCTAGGCGCTTTCCAAAATGACGATGTTCAACTTCTAGCAATCTCTTGCGATCCAATGTATTCACTTAAAGCATTTGGCGAAGCCGAAGGTTACAAGTTCCCATTGCTTGCAGACTTCTGGCCACACGGTGCAGTAGCTAAGTCATATGGTGTATTTGATGATGCACGTGGTTGTGCCGTTCGCGGTACCTTCGTAATCGATAAGGGCGGAATCCTTCGTTGGCAGGTTGTTAATGGCCTGGGCGATGCGCGAAATCTCGTTGACTACAAGCAAGCGCTCGCAGCCCTCTAAGGCTTTACTCCTCAATTTTTAATACCCCACTCTGACCAAGTAGAGTGGGGCCTGCAACAAAGGGTGCTTAGCTCAGTGGTAGAGCGCTTCGTTTACACCGAAGATGTCGGGGGTTCGAAACCCTCAGCGCCCACCAGTATCAAGCTATAGATAACAAGCTATAGGGAGGTGGAAGTTGAAAGCCTCAATCTCAGATCAAAATAATCTAATCGATTTACAACGTATCGATGCGGCAATCTCCGCCTTGAATCACAAATTGAAGAAACTTCCAGAACACGAATTAATAGCCGCCGTCCAAAAGCGGAAGTCTGAGGCCCAAGAGACTTTGGTTCTGGCCGAAGCAGAGTTGACTGATGTCGCAATCGATCTAAAGCGAAGCGAATTAGAAGTAGAGACGGTTTCAGATCGAATTAAAAAGGATGAGGCCCGCCTTAACTCTGGCCAAGGATCACCAAAAGACCTTGAGCAAACGCAACATGAAATTGCCACTTTGGAAAAACGTAAGGCAGACCTTGAAGATGGCGAACTTGAAATCATGATGCGCCATGATGCAGCCAAGGGCAAAGTAGAAACCATGAAGAGCGATCTAGCTGGGTTAGATCAAATGGAACTTGAACTCAATATTCGCTACGAGAATGCTAAGACTGAAATTGAACGAGATATTAATTTGAAAATGTCTGAACGCACTTTAGTTTTGCCAAAGATTGCAAAAGATCTTCTAGACCTATACGAGAAGATTCGCGAGCAATCCGGGGGAGTAGGAGCCGGGCTTTTACTTGGCAATGTCTGCGAAGGATGTCGCATTGAAATAAATGCCATCGAACTTGAACGAATTAAGAATTTGGATTCCGAAGAAGTCGTGCGTTGCGAGGAATGCCGCAGAATTTTGGTTCGCATCTAATGGCTCGTAAGTTTCAGATCACGGCCGATGGTGGGTCAAGAGGAAATCCTGGTCCGGCTGCTTATGGCGCCGTTGTAAGTGAAAATGGCAAAGTCCTTTTTGAATTATTTGAAACCATTGGAATCGCAACAAACAACGTTGCCGAATATAACGGCCTACTTGCCGCGCTTCGCAAGGTAAATGAATTAGATCCAACCGCAGAAGTTGAAGCAGCAATGGACTCAAAATTAGTTGTTGAACAGATGTCTGGTCGTTGGCAGATTAAGCACCCGGATATGCGCGAGTTAGCAAAGCAAGCCCGCGATTCCCACCCAGCAAACCTTGTTACTTATAAGTGGATTCCACGCGATTTAAATTCACATGCCGATCGCTTGGCAAATAAGGCTCTAGATGGGGAAGTAAGTACCTTTGCACCACGCCAACTCAACTTTATAAGTGAGCGTTTAACTTCGAAAGAAAAACCAACAAATATTTACTTTATCCGCCATGGTGAA
This sequence comes from Candidatus Nanopelagicaceae bacterium, assembly GCA_036745395.1. GTDB lineage: Bacteria > Actinomycetota > Actinomycetes > Nanopelagicales > Nanopelagicaceae > AAA044-D11. The sequence continues at coordinate 3,101 of DAIOGD010000045.1, forward strand.
ACACATTTAACTCCCGAACGCCGATTCTCTGGAAGCGATGGTTCGAACCCAGAACTCAGCGAAGCTGGACTTAAGCAAGCGGAAGCAGTTGCTGGAGAGCTTGCAAAACGAGGCGCAGATTTAATCGTTGCATCTCCAATGCGCCGCACTACCCAAACCGCAGAAGCGATTGCAAAAGCGACCGGACTTGAAATCACATTTGATAAGAGTTGGGTTGAATGTGGTTTTGGCGAATGGGATGAATTAACAATTAAAGAAATTCAAGATCTTTATCCAAGTGAATGGGATCAATGGGTATCTGATACCGCATTCCGTCCAGGTAAAAGTGGCGAGTCCTATGAAGATTTAGCAGCCCGAATCGAATTAGCTTTAACCGATCTAGCCTTAGAGCATCAAGGTAAAGACATCATTGTCGTAGCGCATAACGTTGTAATAAAGACGCTAACTACTTTGGTTACAGGTGCACCACTAGAATCGTTATTTCACGTTGATGCCGCTCCATGCAGTATTACCTGGGTAAGCATTTGGCCTTCAGATGGCCTACGTGCACTTCGAAGCCTTAACGAGCGCGGACATTTAATTCACCTACAAGGACATAAATAGGAAGCAACAATGAGCCAAAAAGAATATGCAATCGTCACCGGAGCAAGTTCAGGAATTGGCGCTGCCACTGCAAAACTATTGGCCGAAAATGGTTATCACGTCATTGCTGCAGCCCGTCGAGTAGATCGATTGCAAGAACTTGCTAAGGCAGATTCAAATATTGAAATTCATGAGCTAGATGTAACCGATCAGAAAAGCGTTGATGCACTTGCCGGGGCAATATCAGATAAGCCCGTCTCTATCCTGATTAATAACGCAGGCGGTGCATTTGATTCGGCAACAATTTTGGATTCAGATCCAGATCTCTGGCGCAAGACATATGAAGTCAATGTGATCGGAACTGTTCGCATGGTTAAGGCAATCACTCCAATCATGCGCGCCTTTGGTCGCGGACACATTGTTGTACTTTCTTCGACAGCTGCTCATCGAACATACGAAACCGGCGGTAACTATGTTGCGGCAAAACATGCCGAGCGCACAATTGGCGAAACCCTCCGTCTAGAACTAAACGGCGAAGAAATTCGTATTACTGAAATTGCACCGGGAATGGTTAAGACCGAAGAATTTGCAAAGGTTCGTTTCAACGGCGATACCGAAAAGGCGGCGAAAGTTTACGAAGGAGTGGCCAAGCCACTTACCGCGGAAGACATCGCGGAATCAATTCGTTGGTCAGTGATGTTGCCGCACCATGTGAATATTGATTCGCTAATAGTCCGCCCGGTAGCACAGGCCGCAAACCACAAGGTTCATAGAACTAAGTAATTGGCGTATTCTTAAGCCACTGAAGAGTCGCCCGGATCACCGCGTTACGAAAGTACCGAGGAAAGTCCGGACTCCACAGAGCAAGGTGATGGCTAACGGCCACTCGGAGAGATCCGCAGGACAGTGCCACAGAAAATAACCGCCTCATTTCGGTGAGGTAAGGGTGAAACGGCGGTGTAAGAGACCACCGCATCTGCAGTGATGTAGATGGCAAGGTAAACCCCACTTGGAGCAAGACCAAAAAGATGATGAGCTGCTCGCTCTATTCATCAGGTAGGTTGCTTGAATCTGTAAGCAATTGCAGATCTAGATGGATGGTGATCCCTCGCAAGAGGACAGGATCCGGCTTATAGGGCGACTCTTCTTATTTTTTTATTTTCAGTGATTAAATTGCGGAATGATTTTGCGGCCGCTAGTGCTCAGCGATGAAGTCGAGGCCGTGCAAGGGCATTCAGAATTAGCAAACGACAGCTTCGAATACCTTCTTGAATATTCAGAGGGAATGCCATGGTCTGAATACCTTGAGATTCTTAAGAACGAATCCACGGGGACAAATTTGAAGGAAGGTCGAGTTCCCGCAACATTTCTGATTGCTGACAGTGAGGGCAAACTAGTCGGTCGAACTTCTATACGTCATGAACTTAACGATTTCTTGTTTAGTTTTGGTGGACATATTGGCTATGGAGTGAGACCAAGCTTTCGTAGACAGGGCTTTGCAACCGAAATCTTGAGACAGTCACTTACCTACATACATGGACTTGGGGTTACAGAAGTTCTGGTTACCTGCGATGAGGACAATTTAGGCTCGATAAAGGTCATAGAGTCGCAGGGCGGAGTTCTAGAAAACAAAGTCGAATTTGAGGGAATTTTGAAGCGAAGATATTGGATTACCAAAGATAATTAAATAGAACAAAAGCTTGTGGGCAATTCCATGGGCAATCGCCCTAAATAAGCGGGGATTGAAAGCCTCCGGCTTATAGGGCGACTCTTCTTTATTTCAGTAGCATTTATTTATGTCTAAGCCACTCATGATTCTAATTTCAGGTCCGTATATGTCCGGCACCAATGGCGATGAAGCGGCAATCGCAAAAAATTTGAAGGCGATGGAAGATTACGCATTACCAATTTTTCAAAAGGGACATATTGCAGTGGTAGGTGAATGGCTGGCGTGGCCAGTGATTCGTCAAGCTGGTGGAGAAACACACTCATCACAACAATTCTCTGAATATCAATACCCAGTAGCCCATCGACTATTGGAAAAATGCGACGCGGTTCTCCGCATACCTGGCGATTCTCGAGGTGCCGATCTCGAGATGGGAAAAGCAAAGGAAATGGGAAAAATCATTTTCCACAACTTTGAAGCGATCCCTGACTTGAATGGCTTATAGGGCGACTTTTCTCTATTTATTCATTTTATTGATACTTCCTACGCGTGTCATACAAGCCCCTCCACCCCCCGGGGCAGCACTCATTCCTGTCAAATTGATTATTTTCCTAGATATTTCTATTGAGTTCTGAAAATTGCAGGTCTAGCGTGAAGTCATCTTGTGGTAACCCGCCCAAGTACTAAGGAGAAGAAAATGACCGATTACGTTGCGCCGGGGCAACCTGGAAGTAAGGCAACTTTCAAAACTCGATACGACCACTGGATTAATGGTGAATATGTAAAACCGCAATCTGGTCAATATTTTGAGAATGTAACACCAGTTACTGGAAAAGTATTTTGCGAAGTTGCTCGAGGCAACGAAGCCGATATTAATAAGGCACTCGATGCGGCACATGCCGCGGCACCCGCCTGGGGAAAGACATCTGCGACTGCTCGCGCAATTATTCTTAACAAGATTGCGGATCGCATGGAGGCAAATCTTGAGGCTATAGCAGTAGCTGAAACCTGGGACAACGGAAAGCCAATTCGCGAAACACTAAATGCTGATATTCCTTTAGCGATTGATCACTTTCGTTATTTTGCAGGTGCAATCCGTGCGCAAGAAGGTTCACTTGGTGAACTCGATGACGATACGGTTGCTTATCACTTCCACGAACCACTTGGAGTAGTTGGTCAGATTATTCCTTGGAACTTCCCAATCTTGATGGCAGTCTGGAAGTTGGCACCAGCACTTGCTGCAGGAAACTGCGTCGTGTTGAAGCCAGCGGAGCAGACTCCAGCATCCATTATGTTCTTGATGGAACTTATTGCTGACCTTCTCCCAGATGGTGTCGTAAATATCGTAAACGGCTTTGGTGTTGAGGCTGGAAAGCCACTGGCTTCCTCTCCTCGTATTGCAAAGATTGCATTTACTGGTGAAACCACAACCGGCCGCTTAATCATGCAATATGCATCAGAGAACATCATTCCCGTCACGCTTGAACTTGGCGGAAAGAGTCCAAATATCTTCTTCGCAGACGTCGCAGCTGAAAATGATGCGTTCTACGACAAGGCATTGGAAGGCTTTACTCTCTTCGCACTTAACCAGGGAGAAGTATGTACCTGCCCATCACGTGGATTGATTGACACAAAGATCTACGACAAGTTCTTGGGCGATGTAACAAAGCGCACCCAAGCGATTGTTCAAGGACACCCACTTGATCTCTCAACCATGATTGGTGCCCAAGCTTCGAATGATCAACTTGAAAAAATCCTTTCTTACATTGAAATTGGAAAGAAAGAGGGAGCAAAGGTCATAACAGGTGGTGAACGCGCTGATTTGGGCGGTGAATTAAGCGGTGGTTATTACGTAACTCCAACTATTTTCGAAGGTAAAAACTCAATGCGTATCTTCCAAGAAGAAATCTTCGGACCGGTTGTTTCCGTAACTAAGTTCGATGGATATGACAACGCAATGCAGATTGCAAATGACACACTGTACGGTCTTGGAGCAGGGGTCTGGACTCGCGATATGAACACTGCTTACCGAGCAGGACGTGAGATCAAGGCTGGTCGCGTATGGACCAACTGTTACCATGCATACCCAGCCGGAGCAGCGTTCGGTGGTTACAAAGCATCAGGTATAGGCCGTGAAAACCACAAGATGATGCTCGATCACTATCAGCAAACGAAGAACTTGCTTGTTTCTTATTCTCCAAACAAGCTCGGATTCTTCTAAGCCGAATACAATTTAAAACATGGAGATTCCATTGCGCGTTGAACTTACGAGTGACGCAGAAGATTTGCTTCGCACACTCTATAAAGTTCATGGCCCATTGATGTTTCATCAATCGGGCGGATGCTGCGATGGATCATCTCCGATGTGCTACCAAGCGGGTGAATTCCGTGTCGGCGGACAAGATGTTCTGCTTGGCGAATTGAAGGTGGCTGGCATTCAGGAACCCATCGGTTTCTGGATGTCAGCTTCTCAATTTGAATATTGGAAACATACCCACCTGACTGTCGATGTTGTCGCAGGTCGCGGCGGTGGATTTTCACTTGAGTCTCCAGAAGGTAAGCGATTCTTAATACGTTCAAGACTCTTCACCGATCAAGAGTGGGCGGTCTTGGAGAATTCCCCTATTCCTACAGGGGCTCGGTAGAAAGTTTCCTTTTTCCTTGCTAGATGCGAATGATTCTCATTAAGAAATCCTTTGCAAGAACTATTTTGCCGAAA
>DAIOGD010000046.1:0-7939 GCA_036745395.1 Candidatus Nanopelagicaceae bacterium
CTCGGAAGTTGTCGCCGCCATTAGAAGTGTAAAACCTCGTGTTGAAATTCTTTTAGAAGAAGTTCCAGCGCCACAGAAGCTTGCTCCGCATGCCTTTGCTATGACCGCCGATGTTTTGGAAGATGCAGCTACCGGCCGATTTGTTTTACTTCACGATCCTGAAGGACAAGAGGGCTGGGGCGGAAATTATCGCTGCGTGACCTTTGTTCGCGCGGCAATAGATACCGAGATGGCATCCGATCCCCTGCTCTGTGATGTTGGCTGGACTTGGCTAATGGAATCGCTAAAGCGAAATGAATGTGACTTCACTGCCCCAAGTGGCACCGTAACTCGCGTTGCAAGCGCTTCGTTTGGAACCCTAGAAAATCGCGATGAAGATAGCGAGCTTGAAGTTCGCGCATCGTGGACGCCGACCTCCGGAACTGAAATCGCAAATCATCTTCGTGCTTGGATTGAACTGTTAGAAATTTCGGCAGGTCTTGCGCCAATTCCTGAAGGTGTCACGCAATTAAGTTCCAGTAAATAAAAGTTTGTAACAACTAATGGCCGAACCGCTCCTCGCTCCTTACAACGGAATCCCAAAGCTGGTTGAAACTGTCTCGGAATTGCAAAGTTGTATCGAACTAATTCTCGCTGGCTCTGGTCCAATCGCAATTGATGCCGAGCGCGCATCTGGATATCGCTATTCCGCCCGCGCATATTTGATTCAAATCAAACGCACTGATGGCGGACTTCACTTAATTGACCCGATTGCAGTGGGGCCAACAAAGTTATGGCGCGAATTAAGCGATGGTGTTGGCGATGAAGAATGGATTATCCATGCGAGCACCCAAGATCTTGCTTGTCTTAGAGAAGTTGGAATTGAACCGAAGAAAATATTCGATACCGAACTTGGTGGACGAATCGCCGGTTGCGAGCGCGTAGGACTTGGTCCACTAACCGAAGAACTTCTCGATATTCAGTTAGCGAAAGAACATTCGGCCGTCGACTGGTCACTTCGACCACTTCGGGAAGAGTGGCTTAACTACGCCGCACTTGATGTTGAATTACTTGTTGAACTTCGTGACAAGGTCGCAGGAATTTTGTTAGCGCAGGGAAAACTTGGTTGGGCAGAAGAAGACTTTGCGGCAATCCTAAAAGCACCACCGCCACCACCCCGACACGATCCATGGCGTCGCACTTCTGGAATGCATAAAGTTAGAGATCGTTTGACTCTTGGGATTATTCGAGAACTATGGCTTGCTCGCGATGCCTATGCCAGGGAGATCGACATTGCGCCAGGACGCGTATTTAATGATGAGACCTTGATGGAGATCGTGACTAAGCGACCAAATGGGCTGGGCGATTTTCGCAAGATCATCTTGCGTCGTACTCGCATTCAAAACTCCCCTGTTGAGGATTGGTATGAGATTTTCACTAAGGCACTATCGATGCCGATCGAGGAACAACCAGAGCTTCGAATTGCTTCAACGGCGCTACCTCCGGTGAAGGTATGGCAGGTTAGAAATCCCCTCGCCTATGCCCGGGTTACTCATGCTCGCGCCCTTGTTCTAGAGCTATCAACCGATCTAGTCATGGCTGCGGAAAACCTGATCTCCCCTGAAGCGGTCCGCCGGGTTTGTTGGGCCAATCCGCCAGCCAATCCCGAGGATTTTCTACCTTTCGTTGAGTCCACTCTGGCTGAATATGGGGCTAGAAAGTGGCAAATAAGGGCGCTGGCGCCTGCTCTAGCCGAGCTACTCACAGTAACCGAGCCTCTGGTCGCTCCGGTTGAGGAGCCAGAAGATGGATCCCCTGAATAGTGAGCAATTACGCAACATTTGAGTTGCGTAAATAACTTATCTGGTCTTAGGCTTACAGGGTGTTGAGCACCTTTCTGATCGCGCTTCGCGAAGGCGTTGAAGCTTCGTTGATTATTGGAATTTTGGTTGCCTATTTAAAGAAAGCAAATCGCGAAAAATCTTTGCCAGCTATTTGGCTTGGCGTTGCAAGCGCAGCTGCTGCGGCCCTTGCATTTGGTGCCTTTCTAACATTTACCTCAACCCAACTTTCAGTGCGTGGCGAGGAAATATTCGCTGGCACTACTTCGATAGCTGCGGTTGTAATGGTTACCTTTATGGTCTTCTGGATGAAATCAAGCGCTCGCGGAATTAAAGCCGATCTTCACGGAAAGCTAGAAGCAGCGCTCCCCCTTGGAAATTTTGCACTTGCGGCGACTGCATTCTTGGCAGTAGCGCGCGAAGGTTTAGAAACCGCGCTCTTTGTTTTTAGTAATTTCAAAAATGTCTCAAAGGATTCTGCGCCATCACTTGGTCTGGTTCTAGGTCTAGCCTCGGCGGTACTTCTCGGCGTTGCTATGTACCGTCGAAGTATCAAAATCAATTTAGCTAAATTCTTCACCGTAACTGGAAGTGCTTTGATCATCATTGCAGCCGGCGTTCTGGCTCATGGCGTTAATGAATTCCAAAAGTTCAATGCGCTGCCTGGTGTAAATAATTTTGCCTGGGATTGGAAGGGCGCAAACTCCTTCCTTTCAACGGTTTTGGATGGAACGATTGGCATCGGAACTTCAATTACCTGGCTGCAACTTTTGGTCTGGGCGGTTTACATCTCGCTCACTCTGAAGGCCTACCTAAAGAAGCCAGCTCCAACCCCAGAATTAGTGAAGGCTTAGTAGTTCACATTTAACCTACTGGCGAGTAACCTTGCCAGCATGAGCACAAATCCCAGCAATCTCCAGAATGAAGTCGTCCTAGTCGATGCCGCCCGTTCGCCATTTGGAAAAGCCGGCAGCCTCTATCAAGGAACTAGAGCCGATGACATCATGGTTCGAACTCTCAGAGGTTTGCTCGAACGAAACCCAAAAGTTGATCCCAAATTAATTGATGATGTTGCGATTGCTGCGGCAACACAAGTTGGCGATCAAGGAATGAATATTGGACGAAGCGTTTCACTGCTCGCTGGAATTCCTAACACGGTTCCTGGCTATTCGATTGACCGCTGGTGCGCTGGCGCAATGACGGCAGTAACGACAATCTCCGGTGCAATTGCGATGGGTCAATACGATTTAGCAATCGCTGGTGGCGTTGAACATATGGGCAACCACCCAATGGGCGATCTGATGGATCCAAATCCACGTTACCTGGCCGAGAAGTTGGTTGATCAAGATGCACTTGCCATGGGCGCGACGGCTGAACGTTTGCACGATAAATTTCCACATCTAACAAAAGAACGCGCAGATAAATATGCCTTAGCATCGCAAATGAAGACGGCAAAAGCATATGCCGATGGCAAAATTCAGCGCGATCTAATTCCAGTAGCAGTTCGTTCAACCGAGTTGGGATTTGGAATTGCAACTGTCGATGAACCTCCTCGCCCGACCACTACTTTGGAAGGACTTGCAGCACTTAAAACTCCATTCCGCGCCGCAGGTCGAGTGACTGCTGGAAATGCTGCCGGATTAAATGATGGTGCCACGGCCGCCATTCTCGCTAGTGCGGATTTCGCAAAGGAGAACGGTTTAGGAATTAAGGCGAAGTTAGTTTCATTTGCCTTCGCTGGAGTTGAACCGGAAATTATGGGCTATGGCCCAGTTCCGGCAACGATCAAGGCGCTGAAAAAGGCCGGCTTAAAGATTGAAGATATTGGACTCTTTGAGGTAAATGAAGCTTTTGCAATTCAAGTTTTGGCCTTCCTAGATCACTTTGGAATTGCCGATGATGATCCACGTGTAAATAAATATGGTGGTGCGATTGCAGTTGGCCATCCACTTGCCTCATCTGGAGTTCGTCTTCTAATCAATTTAGCTCGCGGGTTTGAAGAGCATCCAGAGGTTCGTTATGGAATAACAACCATGTGTATTGGCCTCGGCATGGGTGGAACCGTAATTTGGGAGAACCCACACTTCAACGGAAAGAAGGCATAACTGTGAGCGATCTAAATTTGCCGCAGGGCGCACCTGAAGAAGTAATCACCAATGCCTTTCTTCGAGAAGTTGATTTAACTCCTTTCGGCAAGGCAGCCAAGTTATCGCTAATCACTTTGGATAACGGCATGGATCACAACCGGCCAAATACCTTTGGGCCGAAATCTCTTGCGGCGCTAAATGATGCAATAACCGCTGCTGAGGCAAGTGATTCGGCTGCAATTGCTATTACAGGTAAGCCATTTATCTTCGCTGCTGGCGCAGACCTTTCGGCGCTGGCATTTCTAACTAAGAAAGAACAGGCACTAGCTATTGGAAAGCTTGGCCATGATGTCTTTCGTCGTTTAGGTTCAAGCAAGAAACCAACTTTTGCTTTTATAAATGGGCTGGCCCTTGGTGGCGGACTTGAAGTTGGCCTTCATTGCAACTATCGCACAATTGCAACTACTGCATTTACCGCGCTTCCAGAATGCTTCCTTGGCTTAGTGCCAGGTTGGGGTGGGGCCACTCTCCTACCAAAACTAATTGGTCCGGAGAAAGCGGTTCAAGTAATTATTTTAAATGCGCTAAATAACAACACAATGTTGAAGGCAAAGGATGCGGTTGGACTTGGCGTCGTAGATGCTGTTTTTGAACCAGCTGACTTTCTAGAAAAGTCGGTTCAATTCGCCGTGGATGTATTAAATGGAAACAAAAAAGTTGAACGCATCGATCACAGTAAAGATAGCGCTGGCTTTGAAAAGGCAATTGCCATCGGCAAGGCAGCTATTTCCAAGAAATACGGTGGCGCCCAAATAGCTGCGCCGCTTAAGGCACTTGAACTAATTGCCGATGCACAGAGCAATAGCTTAGATGCTGGTTTCGCGGCTGAAGATATTGCCCTTGCCGAATTAACTATGAGCGATCCGCTTCGTGCTTCGCTCTATGCCTTTAATTTAATCCAGAAGAAGCGCAAAAAAGTTGAAGGTGCGCCAAAGCCAGCACTGGCTAGAAAAGTAACTAAGGTTGGGGTCGTCGGAGCTGGGTTGATGGCTTCACAGCTCGCCTTGATAATGCTTCGAAACCTAAAGGTGCCCGTTGTAATAACCGATCTTGATCAAGAACGGGTTGAAAAAGGCATTGCATACATCAAGGGTGAATTGGCCAAGTTGGTTGAAAAGAAGCGGATGTCACAAGAGAGCGCTGCCCGGTTGGAGATGCTTATCTCTGGATCTACCGATAAGAATATTTTCGCCGATGCAAACTTTGTCATAGAAGCAATATTCGAAGAACTTTCACTAAAACAAAGCCTCTTTAAAGAGCTTGAGAAAATTGTTTCACCGGATTGCATCCTGGCCACGAACACCTCTTCCCTCTCAGTAACAAAAATGTCCGAGGGCCTAACAAATCCAGAACGAGTAATTGGTTTCCACTTCTTTAATCCCGTCGCCGTAATGCCACTCTTAGAAATCGCACGAACTGCTGCTACAGATGATGCGACAACCGCTACGGCGGTTGCTATTGGTAAAGAGTTAAAAAAGACGATGGTTATCGTTAAAGACTCACCTGCCTTTGTTGTTAATCGCCTATTGACTAGATTTATGGGCGAAATCACCGATGCAATTGATGAAGGCACATCGCCAGAAATTGCTGATGCCGCCATGGTGCCGCTTGGCTTGCCAATGAGTTCTCTTGAATTACTTGGCTTGGTTGGTCCTGGTGTTGCGCTCCATGTTGCCGAGACCTTAAATGCAAACCTCGGAGCTCGTTACAAGATTTCCCCAACCATGCAACGCTTTGTCAAAGAAGGGATTAAAACCTTCTACATCAAGGATGACTCTGGAAAGGCAGTTGCAAATCCAGCTGCGCTTGCTCTGCTAGAGAAGGGCACCCAACCTTCGACAGTTGATCAAGTTAGAGAGCGAGCACTAAATGCCCTGGCGCAAGAAGCGCGAATGATGCTCGATGAGGGTGTTGTTTCAACCGCCGCAGAGATTGATTTATGTATGTTGCTCGGTTGTGGTTGGCCGATGCATCTCGGTGGAATTTTGCCTTACTTAGATCGCGCTGGAATTAGCGAGAAGGTTTGTGGCTCTCGCTTCCATCCTCCTGGAATTGCTTCGCTTGCGAATTAAAGTCATCTTTATCTGAACTACTCCAAGCAACTAATTGTTGTGTGATGTTCTGCGCGGTCATTCCAAGATCGACAAGAATTTCACCCCGCTTTGAATGCTCGATGAACTCCAAAGGAACCCCAATCGAGTGAATTGGTACTTGCAAATCTTCTTGTCGGAACATCTCTGAAATAGTCGATGCAATTCCGCCATGCTTGATTCCATCCTCAACAACGACAACACCCTTGTAGCGCTGGGCCATTGTGATCAAGCTCTTTGGTAGTGGCTTAACCCAACGCGGATCGATAACCGTTACACCGACTCCTTCGCGATAGGCCTGGGAGGCGGCTTCAACACAAATTCCAGCCATTGCACCAACGCTAACGAGTAAGACATCTGCACTCTCGCCGCGATAAAGCACATCAATCCCATCGCGCCGTTCAAATGAAGGAATATCACTTCCAACCGCTCCCTTTGGAAAACGAAGCAAGGTTGGGGCATCATTAACGTCAAGAGCTTCACGAAGAGTTTCCCGCAATCGCGCGCCATCGCGTGGGGCAGCGACTCGAAGTGTTGGAACGATGCCAGTTAAAGCTAAATCCCAAATGCCGTGGTGTGACGGTCCATCATCGCCGGTAATTCCCGCACGATCCAAGACAAAGGTGACACCCGCTTTATGGAGGGCTACATCCAATAAGAGTTGGTCGAAAGCGCGATTTAGGAAAGTTGAATAGACCGCGAAAACTGGGTGAAGGCCGGTAAAGGCCAGGCCGGCAGCCGCGGTTGTTGCATGTTGTTCGGCAATTCCAACATCGATAGTTCTTTCCGGAAAATTCTCTTGAAACTTATCAAGCCCGGTAGGTCCAAGCATTGCCGCAGTAATTGCAACAACATCTTTTCGCTCGCTGCCAACGTTGACCATTTCATCAGCAAAGACGCTGGTCCAATTTGGCACCGACTTTGAAACTGGAATACCAGTTGCTGGATCAACAACTCCGACTGCGTGAAATTTTTCAGCTGAGTCATTGACAGCCGGTGCATAGCCGCGACCCTTTTCAGTGATTACATGGACGATCACTGGTTCGCCAAAGTTCTTGGCACGTTCTAGCGCAACTTCCATCTCTTCGATTTTATGCCCATCAATTGGTCCAAGATATTTGAGTCCAAGATCTTCAAACATTCCTTGCGGCGCAACAATATCTTTAATGCCTTTCTTAACTCCATGCAAAGTTTCATATATTGGTTGCCCCACGACCGGAGTCTTCTCTAAGACGCCCTTACCCCAGTCAAGAAACTTTTCATACCCGCTTGTTGCACGCAACGTTGAAAGATAAGTAGCCATACCACCGATCGTTGGAGAATAAGAACGCTCGTTATCGTTTACAACGATCACCAAGCGCAAATTTTCATTTGCCGCAATGTTATTGATTGCCTCCCAGGACATTCCGCCAGTAAGCGCGCCGTCGCCAACTACGCAGACAACGGTTCGATCTAATTCGCCCCTAATCGCAAAGCCCCGCGCAACTCCATCGGCCCAAGAAAGTGCGGTTGAGGCATGCGAATTTTCAATTACATCGTGTTCGCTCTCTTCGCGATTTGGATATCCAGCAATACCACCGCGTTGGCGCAACTTATCAAAGCCAGAAGCGCGACCAGTTAAAATTTTGTGAACATAACTCTGATGGCCGGTATCAAAAAGAATTACATCTTTTGGTGATTCAAAGATACGGTGAAGCGCAACAGTAAGTTCAACTACTCCCAAATTTGGGCCTAAGTGGCCACCACTTTTCGAAACTTTTTCGATTAGAAAATCTCGAATCTCTGCAGAGAGTTCGGCCAACTGTGGATAAGAAAGCTTTGCAAGATCCGAAGGACCCGCGATGCCTTCCAGATATTTGGACATGCGCAAAGTGTAGATCAG
>DAIOGD010000047.1:0-7895 GCA_036745395.1 Candidatus Nanopelagicaceae bacterium
GAGCACCGCCTTTGCAAGGCGGGGGTTAGGGGTTCGATTCCCCTGGTCTCCACTTACAAATTACCCGCTAACTTCGTTTGGCGGGTTTTTTATTGCAACTAGGCTTTGATTATGGCTGGAAGCAATCTCGCACTTTTCATTTCGGTATTCCTTGCCTGCGCGGTAGAGGCAGTTGAAGCTACAACAATTGTCTTAGCAGCAGGAACTAGTCGCGATTGGAAATCTGCTTGGCTTGGAACGCTCTCGGGTATTGCAACTCTTGCGGCAGTAATTCTCGTCTTGGGTCCAAATATTTCGGCTATTCCGAGAAGTGCCTTGCAATTATTTGTTGGCGGCTTATTACTTGTCTTTGGATTGCAATGGGTACGTAAAGCAATTCTTAGAGCATCCGGTTTTAAAGCACCTCATGATGAAGAGGCGATATTTAAAAAGGAATTAGCTGCGGCAAAACTTGCAAAGGCCGACCAGCGCTTTGGTGTTGCTGATTGGCATGCCTTTACCCTTTCCTACAAAGCAGTCTTGCTTGAAGGACTTGAAGTAGCTTTTATTGTTTTAACTTTTGGAACCATCCAGCATAAAATTGTTTTGGCATCTATCGCTGCCCTAGCCGCGGTGGCTTTAGTGGTTATTGCTGGAATCGCTCTAAAGAAACCACTTTCCCAAGTTCCAGAGAACACAATGAAGTTTGCAGTAGGTGTAATGCTTACATCATTTGGAATCTTCTGGGCAAGCGAAGGAGCCGGCGCGATTTGGCCTCATGGCGATGCCGCCCTGCTTGTAATAATTCCTGCGGTTTTCCTGTTCGCTTTCGCTTTAGTTCGATTGCTGTCTAATAAGAAAGTTAATTCCGGTAAGAGCGAGAGTGATTTGAGCGAAGCCGATGATGTGGATGCAACAATTATTTTGGAAGAGAAGAAATCGAAACGACTCATCTGGGACTTCTTCTATTTCTGGTATGACTTCCTAATTGGTGATGACTTGATTGGCTTTGCGATCGTACTTATAGCAATGGAGAGCACGCATATCTTGGTTAGCGCCAAGACCAATGCCTGGTGGGCGATGCCGATCGGTGTTGCGCTACTCTTGCCCCTTAACCTTTACCGCGTTACGGCCAAGAAATAATTTAAAAGCGAAAGAGAGAGAAATGTCTACAGCCACACTCCACACAAGCATGGGCGACATCGTTGTTGAGCTATTCCCAAATCATGCGCCAAAGACCGTTGCTAACTTTGTTGAACTAGCTACTGGAAAGCGCGAGTGGGTTGATCCAATCACTGGCGAGAAGACAACAAAGAATCTTTACGATGGAACTGTTTTTCACCGCGTCATCGCTAACTTCATGATTCAAGGTGGCGACCCACTTGGTAACGGAACTGGTGGACCGGGATACCGTTTCGCTGATGAATTTCACCCAGAATTAAATTTTGATCGCCCATACCTACTAGCAATGGCAAATGCAGGACCAGGAACAAATGGTTCGCAATTCTTTATTACTGTTGCTGAGACCGCTTGGTTAAACCGTAAGCACTCCATCTTTGGTGAAGTAAAAGACCCAGCTTCACAGAAAGTTGTAGATGCAATCGCGACTGTTAAGACCGGCGGCCAAGATCGCCCAGTCCAAGCAATCAAGATTGAATCAGTAACTATCGCTGAATAGTTTCTAACATGCGCCAGAAGCAATCACTAACAACTTCGCTGATTGTTTTAATTTCTGGCACATATTTGCTGGCAACTTATATTTATCCAGCGCTACAAAGTAAATTGGCCCTCTTTTACGGGGGCCAATATTTAAATGGTTATTTTCCAGGAGTATCAACCGGTCAGTGGTATCGCCTATTTACGGTTGCCTTGGTCCACGCCGGTTGGATGCATTTAATATTTAACATGTTGGCGCTCTACTCAATCGGCGAGAGCGTTGAGCGATTCGTGGGAAAGACCCGCTTTGCCATTATTTTTCTATTTTCTTTAGTCACCGCATCGCTATCGTCGGTCTACTTAGGACCACATAATCAATATGCGGTCGGTGCATCTGGCGCGATCTTTGGTCTATTTGCCGCGCTTATTGTTATCGGCAAGAAGGCCGGCGCCAATTATCAAAATGTAATTGGCATCGTAATCGTTAACCTTGTAATTACTTTTGTTATGCCAGGAATTGATTGGCATGCACACCTAGGTGGTTTAGTTGGCGGCTTTGTAATTACTTATGCTTTGATGTTCTTCAAGAGAACTTGAGCAACATCTAAAACTTCAGTACTCGACTCGCGCGCAGTCATTCCATCGGAGACCATCACGCGACAGAATGGGCAAGCAACTGCTACTTGATCCGCACCCGTTGCGATAGCTTCATCAACACGATTTAGATTAATTCGGGTTCCTAAAGTCTCCTCCATCCACATTCGACCGCCACCGGCGCCGCAGCAAAATGAGCGTTCCTGATTTCGTGGCATCTCGGTAACTTCTACGCCAGTTGATTCAAGGAGTTCGCGTGGTGGTTGGTAGATCTGATTATGCCGACCGAGGTAGCAAGGATCGTGATAAGTAAGTTTTTGATCGCTCTTGTGAGGGCTGGTCTTTAACTTTCCTTCTTTAATTAGGGTATTTAATAATTGAGTGTGATGAACCATTTGAAGTTCAAAACCTTGTTGTTTGTAATCCCGACCAATTGTTGTAAAGCAATGCGGGCAAGTAACAACAACTTTCTTCACACCACGAGAACCAAAGGTTTGTTCCAAAGTTTCAATGTTTTCGCGAGAAAGGATTTGGTAGAGGAACTCATTGCCCGCTCTTCTTGCTGGATCACCAGAACAAGTTTCACGTTTTCCAAGGACGCCAAATGAAGTACCGGACATATAGAGAAGCTCTGCTACTGCTTTTGTGGTCTTTTTCGCCCGTTCCTCGTAAGCACCGGCACAGCCAACCCAGAATAGATATTCCACATCTTCTGGAATTACATCTTCAATAACTCTAATTGGGAAATCGCATTCAGCAATCCAGGCATCGCGATCACTTCTATTTGCGCCCCAAGGGTTGCCGGCTTTTTCAAGATTTCTAAAGGTGGCGCCGAGTTCGGTTGGAAATTCTGATTCGACCAAAACTTGGAAGCGGCGCATATTTACGATGTGATCGATATGTTCGATATCAACCGGACATTCTTCAACGCAGGCACCACAAGAGGTACATGACCAAAGGACATCGGGAGTAATTGTGGTTCCAACTATTGGCTCATCATTCGGCACGTTAGCAAGTGCGTGATCACGCATCGCCATAATTAATAATTTTGGCGAGAGTGGCTTATCGGTATGCCAAGCTGGACATTGTGATTGGCAACGACCGCACTCGGTACAGCTAGCCATATCAAGTAAGCCCTTCCAAGAAATATCTGCGCCTTTGCCGATACCGAAGAGATCATCTTCTTTTGGATCTTCAAAGTTAATTGGCTTGCCGTGCGAGAGCATCTCTGGAAGTTCACCCAAGGCAGGCTTGCCATCAATATTTCTGCGGAAGAAAATATTTAGTGGCGCCAAGAAACGGTGCCAAGCAACGCCCATTCTTAAGTCAATGGCAATAACGATGAACCAAGCCATTGAAACAATAATCTTTATTGCTGCAACGAGTTGAATCTGGTCTTGATTTATATAAGTTTGATGTTCGATTCGATCTAGCGCAATAACACAAAAGACAATAGCTAGAATCGTTGCTTCAACGTAGTAAGCCTTAAAAGATTTTGAACCTAAGAATCTAGATGTTCTGCTTTTATGTGAGAAGCGCGTTACTTGGCGAATTCCGATTAAGGTAACAATTCCGATCCCGGTCGCCCAAGCAATAAAGAGAACGAAGTAACGGTAGATAAACCAATTTCCGATCAACGGCAAGGTAAAAGATGGATTCACCAATTGGAAATAGGCAGTGATCAAGGTGCCAAGAAGTGAAACGAATCCGATCATCACAAACCAGTGCGCGATTGCCGAGCCGGTGAACTTCAGCATTTTGGTGTGCAGGAAGATTTCTCTGGCAGCTGACTTGAGACGCTCCCGCTTATTGGTAAATCGAGTTGGATCGCTTTGGCCGGCGCTGATTTTTTCAAAGAGGGTGATCGATCTGATTGCGACTGCGGTGATCGCCGAGATCGAAATTAGATAGGCCAGGATCCCAAGTAAGGTCATGAGTTAAGGCTAAGGCGAAAGCAGAATAAGCGTGAGGATTTAGAACACCTATTTATCTCACTATATGAGAGGCTGAGGGATATCATTATTTGAGATTCTCCCTATATTCAGTTACATCCTTTTAGATTATGGTTCATTATTAATCCCATGGGTTTGATTGTGCAGAAATATGGCGGCTCTTCCGTCGCTGATGCCGAAGGGCTAAAGCGAGTCGCCAATCGAATCGTGGCCACCAAAAAAGCTGGCCACCAAGTCGTTGTAGTCGTATCGGCCATGGGCGATACGACCGACGAACTCCTTGATCTGGCAAACCAAGTCTCGCCGCTTCCAAATGGGCGCGAACTCGATATGTTGCTAACTGCCGGTGAGCGAATTTCAATGGCACTTCTTGCAATGGCGATCGGAAATCTTGGTCATGAAGCAAGATCTTTCACCGGTTCACAAGCTGGAGTTTTAACTACTTCAACCCACGGTAAAGCGCGCATCATCGATGTTGCACCAGGTCGAATTACCGAAGCGCTTAACGATGGTGCAATCGCAATTGTCGCGGGCTTCCAAGGTATTAACCAAGAAACTAAAGATGTTACAACGCTCGGCCGCGGTGGTTCAGATACAACTGCAGTTGCACTAGCCGCAGCACTCGAAGCAGATGTTTGCGAAATTTATACCGACGTTGATGGAATCTTCTCAGCCGATCCACGTGTTGTTCCATCCGCCAGAAAATTAAAAACTGTTACCTATGAAGAGATGCTTGAACTTGCGGCATCAGGAGCAAAAGTTCTGCACTTGCGTTGCGTTGAATATGCACGTCGCTTTGATCTACCAATTCATGTCCGTTCATCATTTTCAAATAACGAAGGAACTTGGGTTGTTAAAGACCACCCTGGGGGAGAGAGCAATATGGAACAAGCAATCATCGCTGGCATCGCACATGACAAGAGCGAAGCAAAGGTAACCGTTGTAGGTGTGCCAGATCGTTCTGGTATTGCGGCGCGAATCTTCCAAGCGATCGCTGATGCAGATATCAACATCGACATGATCGTTCAAAATGTCTCCGCTGCTGCAACTGGTCTAACAGATATCTCATTTACTTTGCCAAAATCTGAAGGCGCCGAAGCAACTGCAATTCTTCAACGCATCCAAGGCGAAATTGGTTTTGCATCAATTCAATACGATGATCAAGTTGGAAAGCTTTCTTTGGTCGGTGCCGGTATGCGTTCACACCCTGGTGTAACTGCAACTTTCTTTGCTTGCCTTGCCGAAGCCGGAGTAAATATCGAAATGATTTCTACATCGGAAATTCGTATTTCAATTATTTGCCGCCAAGAAGATTTAGAAGAGGGCGTAAAGGCAGCTCACACTGCATTTGAATTAGATTCAGATCAAGTCGAAGCAGTTGTGTATGGAGGCACCGGACGATGAGCAAGAAACTTCCTACCCTTGCAGTAGTTGGTGCAACCGGCGCCGTCGGTACCGTAATGCTTGATATTTTAAGCAAGCGCCCAAATGTTTACGGTGAAATTCGTTTAATTGCATCAGCTAGAAGCGCTGGCAAGAAGTTAGTTTGCCGTGGCGAGGAATTAACCGTTGTTGCACTCTCTCCTGAAGCTTTCGATGGAATCGATATTGCAATGTTCGACGTGCCAGATGAAGTATCTGCCGAATGGGGCCCAATTGCTGCAGCGCGTGGCGCAGTAGTAGTAGATAACTCTGGTGCTTTCCGTATGGACCCAGAAGTGCCACTTGTTGTTCCAGAGGTAAATCCAAAGGATGCCAAGAAGCGTCCAAAGGGAATCATCTCGAATCCAAATTGCACAACTCTTTCTATGATCGTTGCAATGGGCGCACTTAATCGCGAATTTGGTTTGAAGGAATTAGTTGTCGCTTCTTATCAAGCAGCATCAGGAGCGGGCCAAGCTGGCATCGATACCTTGCGCGAACAAATTTCTGCAGTTGCTGGAACTAACTCTGGTGATACCGCAGGCGATTCACGTCAATATATAAAAGATAATGGACCATTCCCGGCACCGCTTGCGTTAAATGTTGTTCCTTGGGCTGGTTCGTTAAAAGAAGAAGGTTTCTCTTCTGAAGAGTTAAAAGTTCGTAACGAATCGCGCAAGATCCTTGGCATGAAGAAGCTAAGGGTTTCCGCTACTTGTGTGCGCGTTCCAGTATTAACAACTCACTCACTTGCAGTTCACGCAACGTTTAAGAAGAAGGTAACTCGCAAGGCAGCGCAAAAAGTTTTGAGCAAAGCCGATGGCGTTAAGTTGGTTGATGATCCAGCAAATCATTTGTTCCCAACTCCAGCAGATGTAGTTGGAACCGACCCAACTTGGGTTGGTCGCGTTCGCCAATCACTCGATGACTCACATTCGCTAGATCTTTTCTTATGCGGCGATAACCTACGTAAAGGGGCTGCGCTAAACACAGCACAAATTGCGGAATTGGTTGCTAAAGAATTTTCTAAGTAAATGAGTAATAAGCCGGCAAAGATTCTTGTAATTGATAATTACGATTCATTTGTCTACAACTTAGTTCAATACTTAGGTCAACTAGGTGCGCAGTGCACTGTGCTTCGCAATGATGAAGTTACAGTCGAAATGGCTGACTCATACGATGGAGTTTTGGTTTCCCCTGGACCGGGCACTCCCGAAGAAGCTGGTATCAGTGTCGCAATGATTAAATACGCGGCCGAAAAGAAGATTCCACTATTTGGCGTCTGCCTTGGACATCAAGCCATTGGAGTTGCATTCGGTGCCACGGTTTCACGCGCCCCAGAATTACTACACGGGAAAACATCGGTCGTTCATCACAATAACCATGGGGTTTTAGCCGATATTCCTAATCCATTTACCGCTACTCGTTATCACTCATTAGCAATTGAAAAGGCAACAATTCCGGATGAAATTGAAATTGTTGGTCAGACAGATTCTGATGTCGTTATGGCAATTCAGCATAAAACACTCCCAATTTCGGGTGTGCAATTCCATCCAGAATCAGTATTAACGGAATACGGCCATCAAATGCTTGGCAATTGGTTGGTTGCGTGTGGTGATTTAGAAGCAAGAAAGCGCAGCGCTGGATTATCGCCAGTCGTTGCTAAACCTTAATTAGATTTATTTACAGTAATAGTTACTTGCGAACCAATTGGTTGTGTTGACCCAGCTGAAGG
Organism: Candidatus Nanopelagicaceae bacterium; assembly: GCA_036745395.1. GTDB lineage: Bacteria > Actinomycetota > Actinomycetes > Nanopelagicales > Nanopelagicaceae > AAA044-D11. Next base: position 7,339 of record DAIOGD010000047.1, read on the forward strand.
AGCTTGGGCTAAAACAACTCCGATTGGTTGGCTTTGATCTAAGGCGTAGATCTCTTTAATTAAGAATCCTGATTGAGTTAGAACTGTTTGCGCTTCAATTCCAGTCAGCCCGGTCAAAGTTGGAACTTGAACACTTCCGCTAGCAATCTGTAGAACCAAACCACTTCCAGCAGAAATTGTGGTTCCTGGACTTGGGGTTACTTGAATAATTGTTCCAGGTTGTGAGCTTGAGTTAACTGGAACAATTTGTGCAATTACTAAGCCGGCGGCTGTTATTTCATTACGAGCATCTTCCAAAGTTAAATTAACTAAATTTGCCGGAACAGTGGTGTCGCCCGGTCCATCTGAGATAGTCAAGGTAACGCTGGATCCTTTTTGTACACGTGACATAGCAAGTGGAAGTTGGGATGCAATTCGATCCTTAGGAATTCGAGAATCTGGTGCATGTTGAAAATTAATGGTGTAACCAGCAAGAAGCGAGCTAGCTTGATCTTGGGTTAATCCAACGACATTTGGAATTTGAATTACTGTCCACTTGCTTTTCCGCCCATAAAGGT
>DAIOGD010000048.1:0-7725 GCA_036745395.1 Candidatus Nanopelagicaceae bacterium
TACTTCCTCGGCCTCAAGATCATCCAAAGTGTGAAGCACTAGTACCGATGGACCTGCGCCAGAGACAGTTGCAGCAACTCCAGCTGCACGAAGTTTATTAACTAGGGCCAATGACTTTGGCATTGCTTCGGTGCGATATTCCTGGTGAAGTAAATCGGTTGTGGCTTCAAGCAATAGATCTGGACGTGATTGAAGGGCGTGCACCAACAACGCTGTGCGCGCAGAATTTAGCGCCGCATCATGATGGGAAATGGTCTCTGGCAATAATTTACGTGCTTTTGAAGTTGAAAGATGCGCTTCTGGAACAAAAACAATTGCCTTAATACGTGGATCTACCTTTGTCGCAACTGCGCGACCAATTTCCGAGCCATCGCTATCAATACTGGACCAAGCAATAGTGGCGCCACCAAGAACGGCAGCTCCGACGTTATCTGGATGTCCTTCTAATTCGGTTCCGAGTGCAATTAAATCTTCATCGGTCATAAGTTGATCACCGCCAAGAACTAATTCGCGCGCAAGAGTTAAGCCACCAACAATTGCAGCGGCGGAAGAACCAAGGCCGCGGCCATGAGGGATCACATTTAATTGGCGAAGCGCAATGCCACGGGCTTTTGAACCAGTGAAATCTTTAGAGCCCATATGTTCAAAACCGCGAAGCATCGCGCGAATAACTAAATTGCTCTTATCTTTCTTAACTTCATCGGCGCCTTCACCAGAAATATCGATATCAAATCCGGGCTCATCCAAAATTTGTGCGGCATAACGGTCGCGAATATCGAGCGCTAAACCAAAGCAATCAAAACCTGGTCCCAAATTGGCACTTGTCGCAGGAACGCTTACCTGCACCATCGCAGCTTTGAAATTGAGTCGCGAGACTGGATGCGCCATTTAAATTAAACCAATCGCTTGTGCCGCGCTCTTTAGATCAACCGGAATAACAGTTGGCGCTGCAGCATGATCTAGAACCCAATTAACATCCTTTAAACCATTTCCGGTTACGGTAATTACAATCTTCTTACCCTTTGGCAATTTACCTTCGGATTGCTTCTTCAAAAGTCCAGCGATTCCAGCGGCGCTTGAAGGTTCAACGAAGACGCCTTCCTTTGCTGCAACGAATCGATATGCCGAAAGAATTTCTTCATCGGTAACGCTATCGATTAAGCCACCTGATGAATCGCGTGCATCAACTGCTTGTTGCCATGATGCTGGATTGCCAATTCGAATTGCGGTTGCGATTGTGTCTGGTTCGGTTACAACTTTTCCTAAAACAATTGGCGCGGCGCCAGCTGCTTGGAAGCCCCACATCTCAGGTAGCTTCTTTGAAAGTTTATCTGCGTAATATTCCTTGTAGCCCTTCCAGTATGCGGTGATATTTCCAGCATTGCCAACTGGCAAGACATGGATATCTGGCGCATCGCCAAGGAGATCTACTACTTCAAAGCTAGCGGTCTTCTGACCTTCGATTCGATATGGGTTTACTGAATTAACAAGTGCAACCGGATAGTTATCTGAAAGTTCTCGGGCCAAAGTTAGGCAATCATCAAAATTGCCTTTAACTTGCAACAAGGTTGCGCCATGCGCGATCGCTTGCGCCAACTTACCCATTGCAATCTTTCCATCTGGAACTAATACAACTGGTCGCATGCCAGCTTTTGTTGCGTAGGCTGCAGCTGAAGCCGAAGTATTTCCAGTCGATGCACAAATAACTGCCTTTGCACCATCTTCTAACGCCTTAGACATCGCCATCGTCATACCGCGATCTTTAAAGGAACCGGTTGGATTTGCGCCTTCTACCTTTAACCAAACTTCGTTATCTAACATCTCTGAAAGTACGCATGCCGCAACAAGTGGTGTGCCACCTTCGCGAAGTGTTACTACCGGAGTCTTCTTGGAAACCGGTAAACGATCGCGGTATTCCTCAATTACTCCGCGCCATTGATGCGCCCCCTTCTTCTTGAAAAGGCTCATGCAATGGTTCCTTCCACGCGAATAACGCTAGTTACATGCTTAACGGTATTTAAAACTTCTAATTGCTTAACCGTTGCCGCAAGTGCTGATTCATTTGCTGGGTGGGTTAAAACAATCAATTCGGCATCTGGGCCACGGCCATCTTGGCGAACTGTCAGAATCGAAACATCATTTGCCGCAAAAACATTTGCCACCGATGCAAGCACACCAGGAATATCTTGAACATCCATGCGGATCGAATAACGAGTGCTGGTTGAACCAATTGGCGCAATCTTCATATGCGCATAATCGGTTTCGGTTGGTCCGAGGCTTCCTTCATTTCGATTACGTGCAACCGCAACTAAGTCCCCGAGAATTGCTGAAGCTGTTGGGGTGCCACCAGCGCCGCGACCGTAGAACATCAGTTCACCAGCAGATTCGCATTGCACGAATACAGCGTTAAAAGCTTCGCGAACAGCTGCAAGTGGATGAGTACGTGGAATCAAAGTTGGATGAACGCGAACCGTGATGGTTTCGCCATCGGCATTTGCTTCAGCAATCGCCAGAAGTTTGATGGTAAATCCCATCTCCTTTGCTACCGAAACATCGTCGGCAGTAATTGCAGTAATTCCTTCGCGATAAACATCTACATCGGAAACATCGGTATGAAAAGCAAGGCCAGCCAAAATTGCCGCCTTTGCTGCGGCATCAAATCCTTCAACATCAGCAGTTGGATCTGCTTCGGCATAGCCAAGTGCTTGTGCCTCTTTAAGCGCAGATTCAAAGGATGCGCCTGATTCGTCCATCTTGGTAAGAATGTAATTTGTTGTTCCGTTAACAATTCCCATAACGCGCTCGACATGATCGCCAACAAGTGATTCCGCCATTGGTCGAAGAATTGGAATCGCGCCAGCTACTGCTGCTTCGTAGTAAAGATCAACATCGGCTTCATCAGAGGCGTGGAAAAGTTCCCAGCCATGTTTCGCAAGCAACGCTTTATTGGCAGTTACAACGGCCTTGCCATTTTTCATCGCTGAAAGAATTAATTCATGAGCTGGATCGATGCCACCCATAACTTCAATAACAAGGTCAATATTTGGATCCTCAACAATTGACTTCAAGTCAGTTGTGAAAAGTTCCGAAGGAATCCCTGGGCGAGCACGTTTGGCATCGCGAACCGCAATCTTTACTAACTCTAATTTTGCGCCAGAGCGTGCTGAGAGATCTTCGGCATTGGCAACAAGGAGTCTGGCTACTTCGCTGCCGACAATTCCGCAGCCAAGCATCCCCACTCGAAGTGTTTTACCGTTGGCAACCATGGTCCTATTCTCCCCTATTTTTTAGGGCGGCCGTGCCGTATTTATCGACTTTTAGAGTTTTTTAGGTGCTTGAACTACATCTAAAGCTAACAAATCTTTTTCGTTTTCGCGGCGAACAATGATCCGGGCGGTTCCATCAATAACCGCAACAACTGCCGGTTTCATCATGTGGTTGTAATTGCTGGCCATGCTTCGGCCATATGCACCGGTTGCTGGAATCGCAATCAAATCCCCTGGAGTTACATCACTTGGTAAATCAATTTCGCGAATCAAGATATCGCCGCTTTCGCAATGCTTACCTACTAAACGCGATGAAATTCCAGATGCCTTTGATGTTCGATTTGCGAGAATTGCAAAATATTCCGCGGCATAAAGTGCCGGACGAATGTTGTCACTCATTCCCCCATCAACTGCAATGTAACGACGAGTTGTGCCGCCATCTAAATTAACGGTCTTGGTTGTACCAACTTCGTAAAGCGTTGTTGTCGTTGGCCCAGAGATTGCGCGACCAGGTTCGATAGAAACAAGTGGGATCGAGATATTTTGCTTCTTGCATTCGGCTTTCACTTGTGCGGCAAGGGCAGACATAGCCAAATCTGGATCGTAGGTACTTTCATTTGGTAGGTAGGCAATGCCATAACCACCACCCAAATCAAGTTCCGGAAGTTGGCGATTGAAATGCGAGCTAAATTTTGAGAGGAGTTCAATCAGCCTGGTAGCTGCGGCTTCAAAACCATCGGATTCAAAGATTTGCGAACCAATATGGCAGTGAACACCAAGCAAGGTTAGATTGCTTGCCGCTTCAACAGATTCAATCGCCTTCCAAGCATCACCACTTGCGATTGAGAAACCAAACTTCACATCTTCATGGGCGGTAGAAATAAATTCGTGGGTGTGGGCTTCAACGCCGGGGGTTACCCGGATTAGTACCGATTGATTCTTACCAGCCGCTTTGGCAAGTCGATTCACGCGTTCGATCTCTTGATGTGAGTCCACAACAATCTTGGAAACGCCAACTTCAATTGCCCGAGCAATTTCTGATTCGGATTTGTTATTCCCATGAACTTCAATTCGGGCGGGATCGAAATTAGCAGCAACTGCAACGGCTAGTTCCCCACCAGTGCAAACATCAATTCCAATTCCAGAATCTAAAATCCACTTGGCAACTTCAACGCTAATAAAAGATTTTGAGGCGTAGTAAACCTGGCCAGCTTGCTCGCCAAAGTGACGGTGTAGCGCGCTCTTCCAAGCGTTAAGGCGCAACTTAAAATCTGCTTCATCAATAACAAAAAGTGGCGTACTAAATTCTTTTGCCAAAGCTGTCGCAGTGCAGCCGCCGATAACTAATTCACCGTTCACCAACTTTGAATTAGTCGAGAAATTCTCCGGCAGGAAAGTCATCGTTACATCTTCTCCGGTGCACTAACACCCAGTAGTTCTAGACCGTTAGCAATTACTTGCGCAGTTGCTAAGCAAAGTGTGGCACGCGCGCTATGAAGCTCGCTTGGAGATTCATCGCCCAGCGGTAGAACCCGGCAGTCGGCATAAAAGCGGTGATAGACGCCGGCTAATTCTTCAACATATCTAGCAACCCGATGTGGTTCGCGAAGTTCAGCGGCGGTGGCAACTACCTTTGGAAATTCACCAAGGGCGCCAATTAATTCGCGTTCGCGTTCATGCACCAACAATTCTGGATGTATTTGTTCCGCGCCATATTTAATTCCTAGATCCGATGCGTTACGAAGTACCGCGCAAATACGAGCATGGGCATATTGCACGTAATAAACCGGATTCTCATTTGTGCGGCTTCGCAAAATATCAACATCCATCACCATCGGAGTATTGGCGGGATAGCGAATCAATGTGTAACGCGCTGCGTCAACGCCAACTTTTTCTACAAGTTCTTCCAAAGTAATTACAGTTCCGGCGCGCTTGGAAAGTTTTACCTCTTCCCCGCCTTCCATAATTTTCACCATCTGACCGATTAAAACTTCGATGTTGTAATTTGGATCATCACTATTACATGCAGCGAGTGCTTTTAAGCGATGGACGTAACCATGGTGATCTGCACCAAGCATGTAGATACAAATATCGAAGCCACGTTCGCGCTTTGAGATGTAATAAGCCGAATCCGATGCGAAGTAGGCAAGAGATCCGTCGGACTTAACCATCACGCGATCTTTATCGTCACCGAAATCTGTAGTGCGAAGCCAAGTTGCACCATCTAATTCAAAGACATGACCCTTTGATTTCAGGACATCTTGGCAGTGCTGGAAGAAGGTTCCCTCGTACAAACTTTTCTCGGAGAACCAAACATCGAAGTGAGTGCCAAAGCGATCAAGCACATCTTGTTGTTGCTTCAATTGAAGTTGGTAGCCTGCTTGCAAGAATGCTGCAGAAAGTTCTGGTTCGGCTAACTTCAAAATATTTGGCTGCGCTGCAACTATCTCTTTCGCTAAATCATCAATGTAGGCGCCGTGATATCCATTCTCCGGACGGGGTTCACCTTTTGCAGAAGTAAGGAGCGACAAGCCAAATAGTTCCATCTGATTGCCTCGATCATTTACATAAAATTCACGAGTAACCGATGCACCAGCAGCGGATAGAACTCGACCAAGTGCGTCGCCAACCGCAGCCCATCTTGTATGACCCAAGTGCAATGGTCCGGTTGGATTTGCACTAACAAATTCCAAGTTGATCTTTATGCCTTGCAAAACTTTGCCGGTTCCGTATTTCTTTCCATCGGAGATGATGGTTGAAATTACGCCACCTTGGCTTGCCTGATTCAAAGTTATATTTATAAAACCCGGTCCGGCGATATCAACCGATGCAATGTCGTCCCGCTTTTCAAGCCCAGCTTTAATAATTAAGGCGATATCGCGTGGCGCTTTACCCGATGGCTTTGCCAGAGCAAGTGCGATCGATGTTGCGTAATCTCCATGGTCGCGATTCTTCGGGCGATCCAAAACCAATTCATTTGGAAGTTCACAATTTAATTGTGACGCCTTAAGGGTTTCCAGGATTGCGCTAGCGATTTCTTCCTGGATGCTCATTTGGAGAAGATTACAGGTTAAGGCTCGTTAGTTGCTCAAACCCTTCAAATGCTCATGCCCATTAAATGTTCAATGGCCAGCTGATCGATGGTTTCGTATTGGTAACCACGCGCAGCAAGTCCATCAACATCAACCTTTACTGATGTTAAGTCCTTCCAACTTTCGCCGGCGGCCAAGGTTGATTGTGCCAATTCATCAATTCGTGATTCCTTGATGGCTGCCGCAACACGTGGATCTGCGCGGAATGCCGCAGCACGTTCTTTCAGCGCCAAGTAAGTGCGCATATTTGAAGTAGCTGAAACCCAAACACCACGATCATCTTCGGTGCGACCTGGCTTGTAATCAAAGTGCTTTGGACCTTGGTAGTTATAACGCTCAAGTAGATCAACCAAGAAGAAGGCGGACTTTAGGTCGCCATGGCCAAAGACCAGATCTTGATCGAATTTTGGACCGTGTTGGCCGTTAAGGTCGATATGGAACAACTTCTTGTGGAATAACGCTTGTGCGATTCCATGAACAAAGTTGAGGTTAGCCATTTGTTCGTGGCCAACTTCTGGATTCAAACCAACCAATTCTGGATGTTCTAGTGAATTAATAAATGCAAGCGCGTGACCGATTGTTGGCAAGAAGATATCGCCACGAGGTTCGTTTGGCTTTGGCTCGATCGCAAACTTAATCTTGTAGCCCTTATCAATTACATATTGCCCCAAGATGTTAAAACCTTCGCGATAACGCTCGAGTGCAACGTAGGCATCCTTTGCCGCATCTGATTCAGCGCCTTCGCGACCGCCCCAGCAAACATAAGTTTCAGCGCCAAGTTCTACCGCTAAATCAATATTGCGCATCACCTTTGAAATTGCATAGCGGCGAATATCGCGCTCGTTTGCAGTGAGTGCGCCATCTTTAAAGATCGGGTGAGTAAAAAGATTTGTTGTCGCCATTGGAATTTTCATTCCGGTTTCAGCAAGCGCCTTCTTAAAGCGATCGACATGTCCTTGGCGATCGGAATCATTGCTACCAAATGGAATTAAATCGTCATCATGGAAAGTAACTCCGTAAGCACCGCGTTCAGCTAATTCATGAACGGTGCGAACTGGATCAAGTGGCGCACGTGTTGCATCGCCAAATGGATCTCTTGCTTGCCAACCAACTGTCCATAGTCCAAAGGTAAATTTGTCTGCTGGTGTGGGAGTTAGATTTGATGACACGAGATCTCCTTTTTGTCGTCGGAATAGTGTCGGGATGTTCTCCGGTCGATCCGAGAATATTCGACTTAATCCGAGTTGAATCTTGCCTTAATCTAATAGGCATTTGGCGAATTTGGACAGGTGCCTTAAAGTTCTCTTACTTACTCCAGCGGGAGTGGTGAAATGGCAGACACGCAGGTCTTAGGAACCTGTGTCTTC
>DAIOGD010000049.1:0-7667 GCA_036745395.1 Candidatus Nanopelagicaceae bacterium
GAGTAAATGGTAGATATAACGTTCGGCAGCACTTTCATCTAAAACTACGCGACCAACATCGGCGCCTGTCGGACGTTTCCAAGGTTCTTTCAAGCGAGTTTCGATCGCTGCCTCTAAAGCATCATCCAACTTTCCCCCGCCTTTAGCGAAGAATTTAATTCCATTATCTGGCATTGGATTATGCGATGCGCTAATCATTACGCCAAGATCAGCACCGCTTTCGGCAACTAAATGTGCAACCGCAGGAGTTGGAAGAACGCCTACGCGGTAGACATCAACGCCAGCACTAGCTAATCCAGCAATAACTGCTGCTTCTAGAAATTCACCAGAAGCGCGAGAATCTTGACCGACGATTGCGCGCGGACGATGACCAGCAAAGGCGCCGGTATCAGCAAGTATGTGTGCAGCAGCAACTGCTAAATCAAGAGCTAGTTCTGCGGTGAGTACATCGTTAGCAAGACCTCTAACACCATCGGTGCCAAAGAGCGCCATTTGTTTTTTGAAATTAACGCTTGCTGTATTGAGAACGCTTACGAGCCTTCTTAAGGCCGTACTTCTTACGTTCGATAACGCGAGCATCACGTGCAAGGAAGCCAGCCTTCTTTAGCGCCGGACGGTTTGCATCACGATCAATTTCATTAAGTGCACGAGCAACGCCAAGGCGAAGTGCTCCTGCTTGTCCTGATGTTCCGCCACCGTTGATACGTGCGATTACATCGAATGAACCTTCAGCACCAACTGTGCGGAAAGGTTCTGAAACAAGTTGTTGGTGAACCTTGTTTGGAAAATAAACTTCAAGTGCCTTGCCGTTAACAACCCACTTGCCAGATCCTGGAACTAGGCGAACACGTGCAACTGCTTCCTTACGACGACCGGTTCCGCCACCTGGAGCAGTAACGCCCTTGCGGCCCATGGTCGCACCTGGTGTTGATGAAGAGTAAGAAGTTAATTCTTCTTCTGAATCAATTGCGGTATCGATAGTGGTATCAAAATCAGACATTAGGCGCTCCGTTACTTCTTAACGATCTGGGAAACTTGGGTGAATACATATGCTGTTGGGTTTTGCGCTGCATGTGGATGTGTTGGACCTGCGTAAACCTTTAGCTTGGTTCCGACAGAACGTCCCAACTTATTCTTTGGCAACATTCCAAGAATTGCCTTCTCGACAATGCGAGTTGGATCTTGGTTTAACAAATCTGAGTAAACGATAGAAGTCATACCACCTGGATAACCTGAGTGGTGGTGAGCAAACTTTTGTCCAGCTTTTTGTCCGGTAAGAACAACCTTCTCTGCATTGATAACAACTACGAAGTCACCCATATCGATGTGTGGTGCGAATGTTGTCTTGTGCTTTCCGCGAAGTAGAACTGCCGCATGGCTAGCTAGACGACCTAGTACTACGCCTTCTGCATCGATGACATGCCACTTACGAGTGACATCACCGGCTTTTGGTGAAAATGTGCGCACGAGGTTTCTCTCTTTCTAGCTTGTTCGGGGTTTAGCTTCTTCGGCGAAGGGCCTCGTAAGCAGAGGATTAGGTTACCTTCCCCAGCAGGGTGGGGTCAAAACGGGCTAAATCCGCTAAAAAACGACCCGGACCAGGGTCAATCCCCGCCCAGGAAAGACGTAACTATCCGAGACTCGCTCCTTATTTTGGAGTAGTTCTAGGACCCACTCCTTAGGAAAACGCCCCTCGCCCACACCAACTGCCGCCCCCACCAAATTTCGAACCATCGAATAACAGAAAGCATTTGCTCGAACATCAGCGACCAAATATCCATCTTGGTTTCGACTCCAATGAAATTTCATCAAGGTTCGCACGGTGGTCTGATCTTCGCGGAACTTACAGAAGGCCTTAAAATCGTGTTCGCCAAGTAGATAATTGCAAGCCTCATTCATCGCTTCAACATCTAGCTTGCGATACCAAGGCTCGATATCAAAGCGAGCCAGCGGTGGGATGGTCTTTAAATCGTCCGCAATTTTATAAATGTAGTGACGTTCGGTTGGCGAGAAGCGGGCATGAAATCCTGAAGGTGCCTCGACCACTTCCAGAATCCGAATATTTTCATCCAAAATTCGATTTAACCGATATGCCCAATTAGGAAGGTCCCAATTGATCTCAGGTGATGGTGGATTCTCTGGAATATCAACATGAATAAATTGTTGAGTTGCGTGGACTCCCGCATCCGTTCGTCCGGCCACGATTATTTCGAATTCGCCTCGAACCAACTTGGAAATTGCGTTTCGAATTTCACCCTCAAGGGTTCGCTGATCTGGTTGAAAAGCCCAGCCGGCGTAATTTGTTCCGTCGTAGGTTAATTCAATCCTTAAACGACGAAACCCACTCTTAGGATCAAGAGTGGGTTCCATACTTACTTCTTAAATTACTTAACTAGTTCAATAACCGCCATTGGCGCATTGTCACCGTTACGTGGACCAACTTTGGTGATACGGGTGTAGCCACCATTGCGAGTTGCGAATGTTGGTGCAATCTCAGTGAAAAGAGTGTGTACAACACCCTTGTTCTGGATTGTCTCCATTACGCGACGACGAGCTGGTAGATCGCCAACCTTTGCAGCAGTAATTAGCTTCTCTGCAAGTGGACGTAGGCGCTTAGCCTTTGTCTCGGTTGTTGTGATCTTTCCGTGTTCGAAAAGTTGTTCAGCCAGAGTGCCTAGCAACAGCCTTTCATGTGAAGGGCCAGCACCTAGGCGAGGACCTCTACTTGGACGTGGCATGACTTATCTCCTGACTTATTCTGCGTCGACGAGATCATCGTCAACGTTATTTCCGTAGTTAGCGTGCTTTGTTGGATCGAAACCAATTGGGCTGTCCTTAAGTTGGAGACCCATTGATTGAAGCTTTGCTTTAACTTCATCAATTGACTTTGAACCAAAATTACGAATATCCATTAGATCTGCCTCGGAACGTCCAACTAGTTCACCAACAGTGTGAATACCTTCACGCTTTAGGCAGTTGTATGAACGAACTGTTAGATCTAGATCTTCGATTGGAAGTGCAAGGTCAGCAGCTAGAGCAGCATCTTGAATAGAAGGTCCCATTTCGACACCTTCAGCATCAACATTCAATTCACGAGCAAGACCGAATAGTTCTACCAAGGTCTTTCCAGCAGATGCCATTGCATCGGCAGGCTTCATTGAAGGCTTGGTCTCTACATCAACGATCAGACGATCGAAGTCAGTACGTTGTTCAACACGTGTTGCTTCAACCTTGTATGTAACGCGAAGAACTGGTGAGTAGATAGAGTCAACTGGAATGCGTCCAATTTCTCCGCCTGCTGCCTTGTTCTGTACTGCTGTTACATAACCGCGACCGCGCTCAACAGTTAGTTCAACCTCGAGGTTGGCCTTTCCGTTAAGGGTTGCGATGTGAAGTTCTGGGTTGTGAACTTGGATTCCTGCTGGAGCAGCAATATCAGCGCCAGTTACAACACCCTCGCCATTCTTGCGAATGTAAAGAAGTGATGGCTCATCGTTATCTGATGAGAGAACTAGGTTCTTGATATTTAGAACGATCTCGGTGAGATCTTCCTTAACTCCTTCAAGAGTCGCAAATTCATGCAAAGCACCGTTGACGCGAATGCTGGTGACTGCAGCACCAGGAATCGAAGACAACAAGGTACGACGTAATGAATTTCCAAGGGTGTAGCCGAAGCCCGGTTCTAGCGGTTCGATGATGAACCGTGAGCGGTATTCGTTTTCTACTTCCTCGGTGAGGATGGGGCGTTGTGCAATTAGCACTTATTTCCTCCGTCTGTCTGGGAGATCCACTATTTGATCTCCTGTTTGTAATTGGGTTTAAGTTTTTTTACTTACTATAAAGCTCGACGATTAGTTGTTCTTGAACTTGAGTGTCAATAACGGTGCGAGTTGGAACTGAGTGAATCAAGATACGTAGCTTTGATCCAACAACTTCCATCCATGCTGGAACTGGCTTTTCACCTAGTTCAGCACTTGCAACGATAAATGGTGTGGTCTCAAGTGATGCAGGAACTACATCGATGATGTCCATTGGAGTTACGCGGAATGAAGGAATGTTTACCTTCTTGCCGTTAACTAGGAAGTGACCGTGACGAACTAGTTGGCGGGCCATATCGCGGCTTTTTGCAAAGCCAGCGCGGAAGACCACGTTATCTAGACGTGTTTCAAGAATGATTAGAAGGTTGTCACCGGTCTTACCTTGAAGACGGTTAGCCTCTTCGTAATATCCACGGAATTGCTTCTCAAGTACACCGTAGATACGTGCGCACTTTTGCTTTTCGCGCAATTGACCTAGGTATTCAGATTCCTTGGCACGACCGCGGCCGTGTTGTCCTGGTGGATATGGACGTGATTCGATCGGACACTTTGGCCCATCGCACTTAGAGCCCTTAAGAAAGAGCTTTACTTTTTCGCGACGGCAGCGCTTGCAATCTGCTCCGGTATAACGAGCCATTTATTCTCTTCCTTCCTTAAACTCGACGTGGCTTGGTTGGGCGGCATCCGTTGTGTGGAGCTGGAGTTACATCTGAGATGGCTCCAACTTCAAGACCGGCTGCCTGCAATGAACGGATAGCTGTTTCGCGACCAGAGCCTGGGCCCTTTACGAAAACATCTACTTTCTTTAAACCATGTTCTTGCGCACGACGAGCTGCTGCTTCTGCTGCCATCTGTGCTGCGTATGGTGTTGATTTACGAGAACCCTTGAAACCAACTTGGCCAGCTGATGACCAAGAGATAACAGCGCCCGTAGGATCTGTAATAGAAATAATTGTGTTGTTGAAGGTCGACTTGATGTATGCCTGTCCAAGCGCAACATTCTTCTTTTCCTTCTTGCGAAGTTTGACCTTGCCCTTTGCAGGTGCGGCTTTCTTAGGTGCAGCCATTACTTGGTCTCCTTCTTCTTTCCAGCGATTGCCTTACGAGGGCCCTTACGAGTACGCGCATTTGTGTGTGTGCGTTGACCACGTACAGGAAGTCCCTTGCGGTGGCGAATACCTTGGTAGCTTTGAATTTCAACCTTGCGGCGAATATCTCCTGCTACTTCACGACGAAGATCACCTTCGATTTTGTAATTTGCTTCGATGAATTCACGAAGCTTTGCCAATTCTGGCTCTTGAAGATCTTTAACTCGAGTATCTGGGCTAACACCAGTTGCACTAAGAATTGCGTGCGAACGTGTTAGGCCGATACCGAAAATGTAGGTGAGTGCGATTTCCAAACGCTTTTCGCGAGGAAGATCGACACCAACAAGACGTGCCATATCGTTACCTTTTTCTATATCCGGAAGGTCCTCCGCAATGCATCCCAACCATTTAGTTGGGCTCTGGCCTACCGGTCCAGAGGTCTTAGTTATTGCTAACTAAGTCGCATCACGCGTTTTGTTTTTACTTATCCTTGACGTTGCTTGTGACGAAGATTGTCGCAAATGACCATCACGCGACCATTACGACGAATGACTTTGCACTTGTCGCAGATCTTCTTAACGCTTGGCTTTACCTTCACGATTACTCCTCTTTCACTTACTTGTAACGATAAATAATGCGACCTCTTGTGAGATCGTATGGACTTAGTTCTACGATGACACGATCTTCTGGCAAAATGCGAATGTAGTTCTGTCGCATCTTTCCGCTGATGTGTGCAAGTACAACGTGTCCGTTTGTTAACGTAACTCGAAACATTGCGTTAGGTAGCGCTTCAGATACAGAGCCCTCAATTTCGATTGCTCCATCTTTCTTAGCCAAGCAGTACCTTCTTCTCTGTTTTCATCATCATTCAACTCAAGGTCAAATAATCATTTAGTTAAATTAACTGGGTTCCGACCATTACTGGGCAGAGGGTTAGTCTAAGGCGGGCCGGCTAAAAGGAGAAATCGGCTCCTTATACTCCCCCTTTCCCCAAAAATCAGGGTTTCCGAGCAACTTTGAGAGCAATTAGAGTGGCCACATGAGGCAGAAATTCGTTGGGGGCTACGCCTGGAGCCATGGGCTCGGTACCTTTGAAGGTCTGCTTGTTGAGGATGGCCAGATCGTGGCAACCGGCCAAGCGGCCCTAAATTCCGATGTCGATCAGACCATAAATCTCGATGGGAAATTCATAATTCCCGCCTTTGGCGATGGCCACGCACATCCGATCTTTGCTGGACGTGAAGCTGCTGGTCCAAAAGTCACTGGGTTAAAGACCTTGCCCGAAATTCTCAACGCTGTAAAAACTTTTGCAACTAACAATCCAGAACTTCCGTGGATGATCGGTGGCGCATATGAAGCCTCACTAATTGATGGCGGTGACTTCGATGCGCATTGGTTAGATGAGGTTGTTAGCGATCGACCAGTAGTTCTTCATGCCGTTGATCACCACACAATTTGGGTTAACTCAAAGGCTCTTGAAATCGCGGGAATTTCGGCCAGCACCGAAAATCCAATGGGCGGAAGCATTGCAAGGCGCGAAGACAATTCACCAAAGGGAACTCTGCGTGAGCCACAAGCATTTGCACTAGTCCTTGATCATGCACCGGGCAACACGATTGAAAGCGATTGCAAGGCGATCAAATATGCCTGTGACCAATATTTAAAATCGGGCGTCACCTTTGCAAATGATTCTTGGCTGGAAGAAGGTATGGCCGAGGCCTATTTGGCAGCGGTTAAATCTGGTGATTTAACCATCGATATGAATATTTCATTTCTAGCAAACCCCGAAACCTGGCGAGCCGATATTCCAAAAATTGAATCCTTAGTAAAAGAATTTGAACCATACAAATCCCAAGTTAATGCCAAGAGCATCAAGTTTTTATCTGATGGCGCACTCTCATCTGGGACTGCCGCTTTGCTGGAACCTTATTTAGATCAACCCGATTTCTCCGGGCTAAAGATCTGGAGCGATGTGGAATTAACAGCGGCGGTAAAAGAATTTGATGCCCGCGGTTTCCAAATTCATATTCATGCCATAGGTGATGCCGCAATCAGACAAGCACTCGATGCCTTTGAGGCAATGGCACGAGTAAATCCAAAATGGGATCGCCGACCAGTACTTGTGCATGCGCAATTGATAAGCCCTGAAGATTTGCCACGCTTCAAAGAACTTGGAGTGATTGCAAATATGCAACCACTTTGGATGTATTTGGATCCGATGAATAAAGAGTTGATCCTGCCGCGAATTGGTGCTGATCGAAATAATCTGCAATACCAACTTCGCACCTTAGTAAATAGCGGAGCAACCATTGCCTTCGGTTCTGATTGGCCAGTTACGAGTGAAGTTCCACTGGAAGCGCTCTTTGTTCCAGTAGATAGAAATGGACCATCGGGCGGCGAAGTCTGGAGCCCACAAGAAGCAATAACTATTGAAGAATCACTTCAGTTCTACACAACCAATGTGGCTTACCAAAATTTCCGCGAAAACGAATTAGGGAAACTGGAAGTCGGATACAAAGCTGATTTTGTATTGCTAAATGCCAGTCCATTTGAAAGCAAGGAACTCGTCATTGATAGCGTTTACAAGAATGGGAAATTAGTTAAGCAGGCTTGAAATTTCAACGCCTAATTCGGCGAGCTTGGCCTTTCCGCCATCGATAGCCGTTAAAACAAAAGGCTTTCCATCTGGAAGTAGCGCAAAAGAATGTTCAAAGTGTGAACCGCGAGATCCATCTTGTGAAACAACGGTCCACTCATCATC
>DAIOGD010000050.1:0-7521 GCA_036745395.1 Candidatus Nanopelagicaceae bacterium
GCCCAAGTTCATCTGGGCGGGCATAGAGCATTCTTCGCTTAGCTTGAACATATGCCTCAGCGACAGCAACGCGAGGTGGATCGTATTCATCGAAAACTTTGCGCCATTCGCGATAAATTTCATGAACATCATTTCGATCGAAGAGAATGTCGGTGCCATTTTGAACAATTTCAAAACCACTCATGTTCTTCTTTGCAATGTGAAGTCGCTTCATATCCTTCTTAAGCGCATGCGCAACATCCACCCGGAAACCGTCAACACCGCGATCGGCCCAGAAACGAAGGGTCTTTAGGAAATCTAATTGAACTTCACGGTTATCCCAGTTGAAATCTGGTTGTTCTGGTGCAAATAGGTGCATGTACCACTGGCCCGGAGTTCCATCGGGATTAGTGGTGCGAGTCCATGCCGATGGTGCAAAGTGTGAGATTTCATCAGAAGGTGGAAGTTCACCATTCTTGCCGCGACCATCACGGAAGATGTAACGATTTCTTGCAGCAGAGCCCGGCTTTGATTTCAAAGCTTCTTGGAACCACGGGTGCAGATTTGATGAATGGTTTGGAACGATATCGACGAATACGCTGATGCCAGCTTCGTGCAGTGCTTTAACCATTTTGTCGAAATCTTTTAGGGTGCCAAGTCTTGGATCAACATTTCGGTAATCTGCAACGTCATAACCGCCATCCGCAAGCGCAGATGGATAGAACGGGCTCAACCAAACCGCATCAAGACTCAGAGATTTAAGGTAATCAATCTTTGAAGTTATGCCCTTGATGTCACCGAGACCATCACCATCTGAATCTTTAAAAGATCGAGGGTAGATCTGATAGATCGCAGCCTGACGCCACCAATCAGAACTTTTTTTCATCTACTTAACTGCTCCTAGGGTAATTCCGCGCATCAACGTACGTTGGAAAATTAAAAAGAATATGACCGAAGGCATGAATCCTATCAGCGCTGCCGCTGCCCTAGCGGTTGGATCACTAGTGAATTGCCCCGCAGTTACGGCCATTGAAAGCGTTACCGTTTGGTTTATATTTGAAGGCAACATTACAAGTGGAATTAGGAATTCATTCCAAGTAAATATGAAGAACATCGTCGCTAAGACAAAAAGTGTTGGGCGAACAAGTGGCAAGACGATGCTTCGTAGAATTCTCGATGGACTTGCCCCATCTATTCTTGCCGCTTCCAATAATTCTTCCGGGAAGGTGGAAAGTACCGAAGAAAGCAGGTACGTACCGAAACCGGCAGAAATAACACCAAAAATAATAATGATCGACCAAATATTGTCGTAAAGGTTGAGCATCTTTGAAACAGAATAAAGTGGATAAATAAGAGCTTCCTGCGGAATCGTGAAGGCAACCATAAAAAATCCTAGGATCCAGATGCGACCCTTAACCCGACCAATTCCAATTGCATACGCAGTTAGGAAACTCAAAACAACGCCAATAAGGGCAACGCATACGGAAACTTGAATGGAATTCATCAACTTCTTTGTGAAATCTACTTCGGTCCAAAATTTTCCAAACTTTGATAAATCCCAGTGATGCGGGAGCGCTAGGACACCATTTTGAACAAATTCTTTCTCTGGCTTGAACGAATTAATAAAGGCAACGTACATTGGAAATAACCACACGAGGGCCATAAAAATTAGGCCAACTAAAACTAGATAGGGAGCCACTCCTCTTTTGCGTTTAACGCTCATCGTAGTTGCCCCATCTTTCGCTGGAATCTAAGTAGCCCAATGGCAATAATTGTTAGAAGCGCGGCTAGGACTGTGGCAATAGATGCTCCATAACCGACCTTCAACGTGGAGAAGAAATTGAAGTACGAGAAGAACGCAGGAACTTGAGTCGCATCACCCGGTCCACCGTTTGTCATCACATAAACTGGTCCAAATACTTTTAAGGCAGCAACCGTAGTTGTTAGAAGTACTACTGAAATTTCTGGAAATAACTGAGGAATCGTAATAATTTTAAATCTCTGAAACCAAGATGCTCCATCAAGTTGTGCTGCTTCATCAAGGTAAGGATCAAGTCGTGACATGCCTGAAATAAAAATCACAATGGTGTAGCCCAATTGAATCCAGATCATCATTATTGAAAGTGCAAACATTGCGGTACTGGATTGACCAAGCCAATTGAGAGCCAGTTTTCCTAGCCCAATATTTCTTAAAATTGTATTTATCGCACCTACATTTGGCGACAGAAGCCAAGACCACAAAATTCCAACCACGGGAAGTGCAATTATCTGCGGTACGTAGAGGCTTATTCGAAGGAAGGTTGAAACGGCATTCCCAAAATGCTTGGCAATAAAATCATATATAAGTGCGGCAATTAACAGACCTATGGCAGTCGGAACAATTGACATGGCAAAAATGAATTCAAACGCATGTAAAAAGGAAATCCAGAAGGTGTGATCATGAAGTAAGTCTTGGTAATTCTTCAAGCCAATCCAAGTTGGTGTACCAATTCCTTGCCAATCGTTAAAACTCAAATAAATGTTGTAAGCAAATGAGCCACCAACCAATACGAAGAATGCGCCAAAACCGGGAAAGGCATACCAATAGTAGGAACCCGACTGAGAAATTTGACTTTTCTTGGTTCTCATTAATTTTCTCTCTTTTAAGTCTAATTAGTAGATACTGCCGGGTCATTTCTAACCCGGCAGTACTTCTACGTATTTTCTTGCTTGATTATGCCTTTGGGCGACCTGCGTTATAAAACGCGCCAGTCGCATTCATATAGGCATCTACGTCTCCACTTGAAAGTAGAGATGTTCCGTTTGAAAGGAGGATTTCGTAGTAGCCAGGTACTGGCCAGTCAGGATACATAGCCAAGGCGTTCTTCTTTACGGCTTGACCAAATGGTGTCGCAGTAAGGATTGCACCTGGGTTTGCAATAGCTGTTGGGTCTGCAAAAAGTGGGAGTCCACCTGCGTTACCCATGTAGTTTTGATACTTCTTAGAAAGAGTCATGTTGATGAACTCTGCAGCAAGATCCTTGTTCTTTGACTTTGAAGGAATGACTAGCAAGTTTCCAGCCGATCCAACAGTGAGTGATCCTGGAACAAGGAACTTTCCATAGCTGAATGTTGAAATCTTGGTCTGCATGCTTCCATCAAGCCAAGATCCACCGATCATCATTGCTGCTTTTCCAGATTGGAATTCGGCTACCGCGTCATCAGCCTTTACGCCTGAAGCATTTGGCTCAAAGTAACCAGCCTTATTCCACTTAACCAAGGTATCTGCCGCCCAACGAATGTTTGAATCTGTTGTGGCATCAATTGGCTTACCCTTAAATAGTTGGAATGAATTAATCCAAGTTTGGTTTGCCTTTGAAACAGCGAGTGCGTAGATGTTGTGAACACTCTGATAGTCCCCACCACCCATTTCCATAGGAATAACACCAGCGGCTTTGAACTTTGCCAGATCAGCTTCAAGTGCATCCATTGTTGTTGGGATTGTTACACCATTCTTTGCAAATAGGTCCTTGTTGTA
This sequence comes from Candidatus Nanopelagicaceae bacterium, assembly GCA_036745395.1. Classification (GTDB taxonomy): domain Bacteria; phylum Actinomycetota; class Actinomycetes; order Nanopelagicales; family Nanopelagicaceae; genus AAA044-D11. The sequence continues at coordinate 3,497 of DAIOGD010000050.1, forward strand.
GAAAATAGAAACATATTCACCGTAAGTTGGAACGCCGTAAAGCTTTCCACTTCCCATTAGGCCCTTATCATATTGACCATATAGAGCTACAGATGATGGGAGGTTCCACTTGTACTTAGCTGCATATTGAGTGAGGTCAGCGAGTAGACCAGCCTTAGATGCAAGTCCAGCGGTTCCATTTCCCTTGTTGTATTCAGTTAAATCTGGAGCAGCGTTGGAATTAAGAATTTGTGCTCCTGCGTTGTTTAATTGCTCGAATGTTTTTAGTTCAAACTTAACATCCAATTCAGGGTGGTTCTTCTTGAATTCAGTTAGCGCTGCAGCCCATGTTTGACCATTTGGTGTGTTGTCCTTTGAGTACCACCAGATATTGAAAACTTTCTTAGATGCAGCTGGCGCTGAACTAATTGTTGAAGTTGTTGCAAGACCTGCAGCAATCGCTACTGCAAGAACGCGAACAGCTTTCTTATTGATTAGCTTCATAACGTTCCTTCCCGTGAGGGCTTTGGTTAAATTCATCGACACGCGTCGACAAGTAGTGATAATCTATTCCAACTCCAGCGGTTGAGCAATAGGTCAACACGCATAGACTCGGGAAGTGATGGAAACGTTATAAATGGCAACTAGAGCCGATGTAGCCAAAATGGCTGGGGTTTCCGCATCAACAGTTTCATATGCCCTAAGCGGTGAGCGGCCGATTAAGCCCGAAACCCGCGAGAAGATCATGCGGGCGATTGCCAAACTGGATTACCAACCAAATTTCGCAGCTGGCGCACTAGCCGGAGGTAAGAGCAAGACTTTGGCACTCCTCTCGCCTTCCGGTGAATTTGGAATCGCGCTTATTGCTTTGGAATACATCAATGGTGCTGGAGCAGCCGCCCGAGCCCGCGGATATCACTTGGTTATTTGGCCAAGCCAAGAAAGTGAAATGGCTGAGATTAAAACCCTTGCAAGATCAGGAATGATTAGTGGCGTTGTTCTAATGGAAATCAAACTCGATGATCCTCGAGTTAACTATTTGGTTAAGGAAAGTGTTCCATTTGCAATGATTGGAAGAACTTTAGATTCTGACCAACATGCTTACGCGGATCGAGATTTTGAAGGAGTTGCGGAGGTTGGAATTGAATATTTAGCTTCTTTGGGGCATAAAAATCTGGCATATCTTTCAACTGATCGTGAAATTGGTGTCGATACCAAATTTAGTTCTGCCGTTGTAAATGCAGCAAAAAAACACAGAATAAAATTAAATAAAATCCGAGTTGTAAATGAGGCCTCGTCGGGTCGCGAAGCATTTATTACCATGAAGAAAAAATATCCAGATGTAACAGCTGTTGTTAGTTTGAATGATATTGCGACCCTCGGTTTTTTGTCAGGGGCAAAAGAGTTCGGCGTAGAAATTCCAAAACAGCTTTCGGTTATAGCGCTAGATACACCGCAAAATCACATTGAAATGTCTTGGCCGCCATTAACAACAGTAAATTTGCCAGCCCACGAGTTGGGTAAAGCCGCAGTAAATATTTTGATTGATCAAATCGAGGGCACGCAAACGACAAGTCGCCAACAACTTCTTGTCGGCGACTTAGTCGTACGTGGAACTACTGCAAAAGTTCGAAAGGCTTAGCTTGAAGCCGCCGAACCAAGTACTACGGAGTAAGTCTTACTTCCTCCGGTTGGCAAGGTAACGGTTACGGAAACAGTGTCACCTGGCGCATGAGATCTGATACGAACAATCGCGGTAACGCTATCTGGAACTTTAATTCCATCGATTGCAGTAACGATCGATCCGCTTGGGATACCAGCCTTTTGAGCCCCATCGTTTGCGGTTAAACCAGAAATCTTTGCGCCCTTACCGGTATAGGTCGTATCAAAGTAAACGCCAAGTACTGGCTTGGTTGATTTACCAGTTGCGATGATTTCATTAATCACACGTTGCGCTTCAGTAATTGGAATGGAGAATCCAACACCGATCGAACCACTTTGACCACCGAAAGAACTTCCAAGTGTTGCAATTGCTGAGTTGATGCCAACCATGCGGCCAAGTGAATCGGTTAGTGGGCCGCCAGAGTTTCCTGGATTAATGGCTGCATCGGTTTGAATTGCATCCACATAAGATTCAGAACCAGTGGTTCCAGTTGTAACTGGGCGATTTAGTGAGGAAACAATTCCTGCAGTAACTGTGTGGTCAAGACCAAGAGGTGAACCAAAGGCAATAACAGAATCACCAATACTTAATGCAGATGAGTTTCCAATCTGAATTGCGGGTTGGTTGCCGCGATTAATCTTTAGAACCGCAAGATCATAATTTGCATCGCTTCCGACGATCGTCGCTGGAACGCTATCGCCATTATCGAGTTCAACATCGATGGTTCCGGCGCCACCTATCGCAGAAGCGATCACGTGGTTATTGGTAACGACGTAGCTTGAGGTGGCATCGCTCTTGTAAATCGATCCTGATCCGGTATCACCGCCAGAACTTGCTGTCACATTTACGGTAACGACCGAAGGTGAAACTTTTGCAACAATGGATTTAATACTTGTCACGGCAGGAAGAGCGGAGCTATTTGATGAAGCAGTAGCAGGCGCTCCTAGTGTCACTGCGGTGCGACTTGAAGGACAGCTTCCATTTGCCGATGCGTAAATCGCATTAGTGCGATTATCAACGCAAGCAGTGGTGACATTGCCACCGAAGATTCCGGCGGCGGAGGCAGCGCCTCCGACCGCGGATGCGCCAAGAACAAATCCAAGAGTTACTTTTGCGGTTGTAGTTTTAATGAATCGTTTCATGAGGGTAGTTAAACCTTTCCGGCTTAATGAAAATCGAATCTTGGCTAGGAGTTTGCTGAGAACTTATTATTACCAGAAGCGCTCTGCATCTGCATGTTGCGCATTTCTGGAACCAGCGCCATGCCAATGAGGCATAGCAGGCAAATCCCGGACAGCAGCTCCATCGACCGAGTTAGGCCAATTGCCACCGAAAGTGGACCGGCCATCGCAAGACCAACAGGACGGAGCAACATCGTTCCCATTGCATCAAAAGATGAGACTCTTGATAAGGCTTCGCGTGGAATTTCCCGTTGCATCGCGGTACTCCATAGGCTGGACCAAAGATCTAGGGTAATTCCCCAAAGCATCGCGCACAATCCAATAATGATAAGCGGCTGAGGTTTTGCCATTGCAAACATATAAATAGGTATAGAAATGGAAACAATCAATAAGAAGCGAAGCGGATATTTAATCTTAAGGCGCATTGCAATGAGAGACCCGATTACAAAGCCAATCGATTCGCAAGTTAAAACGAAGGCCCAAGATCTTGCACCATTGAAATACTTCAATGAAATTAGTGGACCAAGAACTGCTTCACCAGCCGACCAACTCATCATGATTGCAGAGAAGCCAACAACACCCGCGACGATCCAGCGGTAGGAAATGAATACTTTCCAACCATGAATCAAGTCATCGAACATAGAGCTAGTGCTCTCTTCTGCGACTACCGTAATTTTTCTAAATGAGAACACAACAGCGCCCGAAAATAGGAATGTCGCGGCATCAATTCCAAGTGCCCAGGTGCTGCCCCAAATGCTGACAATAATTCCGCCAACCGCGGTTCCAATAATCATCGCTGCATTCTGGAAAAACTGAACTAATCCATTTGTCTTTTGAAGTGATTCCTCTGGAACAATTGCTGGAACAACACCAAGCATTGATGGCCAAAAAATTCCCCACATCAAACCAAAATTAATATTTGCAACCAGCATTACCCAGATTGGAACATTTCCAGTTGCAAAGAAAGCTACTTGAAATAACAAACCGATAGCGCCCCACATATCAGTCAAACCAGCGACTCTTACTCGGCCAAATTTGTCAGCAATGACGCCACCAAATGGGCTAATGATCAACATGGAAATTGTTGTCGATGCGACAACTAAACCCAGAACACTTGCCGAGCCATTTTTTAAATGCAAAATTCCAAATGAAAGCGCGATTGGCCCCATTCCATTTCCAAGGTTTGAAACGAACCTTGCTAA
>DAIOGD010000051.1:0-7520 GCA_036745395.1 Candidatus Nanopelagicaceae bacterium
GGGCTGTGACGGCAGTTAAGACATCACCATTGCGTGACCAGGTTGAATAAATAACATCATTTCCTGCTTTGGAAAGATTTAAAACTTCGGTACCTAAGGCACCAGTTACTTGCCGAGAAGTTACCTTTACTTTAGGAGCGGCGTATTTCGCTCCCGCAATAAAGTTATTCTGGTCAGAATTGTTATGGAGCGCAGCATCGCCGATGTAGGCAATCTTTCCGCTCTTGCTATTTAGCGCAGCGCTAACTCCGGCCAAGAATGAACCCTGATCTTGTCTGAAACCAAGTGAGGCCACATTTATTTGGCCAATTGACGCATCGTCCACGATGGCAAATTGTGATTCAGGAAATTTGCCCGCTATGTAACTGACAGAATTAACAAAGCTAGGTCCAACAGCGATGATTATGTTGTAGCCGGCCTTTGCCAAGAACTCTAGCCGGTTCTCGCGATCAAATTCGGTGCCCACAGTTACTAGTTCGCGAACCGAAAGGTTAGATAGTCCGTATCGTTTCTTTGCGCGATCAATACCAAGGGCCGCGGCATCATCAAAGGATTTATCGCCCCGGCCACCAACGTCGTAGACCATGGCAATCTTTATATTGTTTGCCGCGTGCGATGTGTATGGAGTTATTAGTGTTGCAAAAACTGCAATTAGTGTGATCAGAGATTTACGCACGTTGGGTAATTCCAATAGCTTCATAAACGCTCTTTAAAGTCTTTTCGGCAACCGTTGCAGCCTTTTCGGCGCCAGTATTTAGAATTTCATTTAGGTGGGTTGGGTCAGTAAGAAGATCGAGCGCCTTTTCACGAACCGGCTTGAAGTAATCAACTACCGCTTCCGCAACCGCACCCTTGAAATCTCCATAACCCTTGCCCGCAAAATCGGCTTCCGACTGGGCGATCGTCTTACCCGTTAGCGCAGAGTAAATGGTCAAGAGATTGGAGATACCAGCCTTGTTCTTTTCATCGAACTTAATTTCGCGCTCGGCATCGGTAACCGCACTCTTCATCTTCTTGATATTAACTTCTGGCGCATCCATTAGATCGATAATTCCGTTTTGAGACTCGGCAGACTTACTCATCTTAGAAGTTGGGTCCTGCAGGTCATAAATCTTCGCACCAGCTTTAAGAATGTAGCCATTTGGAATCGTAAATGTCTCTTTATATTGTGAGTTAAACCGAGTTGCCAGATCGCGTGTTAATTCAATATGTTGACGTTGATCTTCGCCAACCGGAACTTGATTTGCTTGGTACAAGAGAATGTCGGCAGCCATCAACATTGGATAGGTAAATAAACCAACTACTGTTCGATCGGCGCCAGACTTCTGAGATTTATCTTTAAATTGAGTCATGCGACTTGCTTCGCCAAAACCGGTTAAACATTCCATCACCCAAGCGAGTTGGTTATGAGCAGGAACGTGTGACTGAATGAATAGCGTGCACTTTTCTGGATCAAGTCCCAGCGCAATTAATTGCGCAACCGAGGCGAGAGTACGACGACGGAGCGCATCTGGATCTGGCGATGCAGTTAAGGCATGTAGATCAACCACGCAATAAAAGGCATCATGAGAATCTTGGAGTTCAACCCATTGTTTAACGGCGCCTAAGTAATTTCCTAAGTGAAAGGATTCGTGTGTTGGCTGAATGCCAGAAAGCACGCGATCTTTAGTTGCCATGTGCCTTATCTTTCCATCCATCGCTTGATATCAATAATTGACCCGCCCGCTTGCCTTCCATGGAAAGCACCGTAATGCGTGCATTTTCTAAGTTAATTACATCGTGGACCTCAGGAATGCGACCAAGTGCGTGCATGACATACCCACCAGCGGTCTCGTAGGGTCCCTCGGGAATCGCAATTCCAGTTTGATCGTATAAATCTTCAAGTGAAATTAGCGCATCAACTTCAAAATCGCCGCTTCGAGGTTGTGGGGTTACTTCCTCTTCATCAAGATCGTACTCATCTTGAATATCACCGATTAAGCATTCGACTAAATCTTCAAGGGTAACGATTCCATCGGTTCCACCGTACTCATCTAAAACAATTGCAATGTGGTGACGCTTTGCCCGCATCTCCGCTAATGCTTGAAGTACTCCCTTTGTTCCAGGAAGGAAGAGAACTGGGCGAATTAAATCAAGAATTGGGCCATCTGGATTTTCGGATACTTTTTTCGTTAGAAGATCGCGCACATGTAGGAAACCGATGACTTCATCGGTGCTTCCTCGAGTAACCGGATAGCGCGAGTGAGCATCATTGACCATCGAAGCCTTTGCCTCTGCAATCGTTAGGCCAACATCCAAGAAATCAACCTCGGTACGCGGCACCATGATTTCATGTAGTTGTAGGTCACTCGCGTTGAAAACTTCTTCAACAATATCTCGCTCTTCAATCGAGAGCGCGGTATGTCCGGTTACAAGATCAACAAGTTCGGCTTCCGATATCTCACTTCGAATCTCTTTGGAATCTACGCCGAATAGTTTTACAACGGCATCGGTTGATTTTGAAAGTAACCAGATAATTGGTCGAAATACTTTTGCGATCTGATCCAAAGTAGGAGCGGCTGCGAGCGCAATTACTTCGGTGCGGTAGAGAGCTAAACGTTTTGGAACTAATTCGCCTATTACCAATGAGATGTAGGCAATGACAATTGTTAGTGAAATAAGCGAGACGGTATTACTTAAATCCTTAGATAGTCCCCAGCGTTCTAGGACTGGAATCACATAAACACCAAGTCGCTCCGAGCCCAAAGCCGCAGATAAAAAACCAAGGAAAGTAATTCCAACCTGGGCGGCTGCTAAGAAACGGTTTGGATTTTGGGCTAGGGCGGCAACCCTTGCACCACGGCGGCTCTTGGCCTCCAGTTGGCGGACCTGGGATTCACGCAGCGAGATCAAAGAGATTTCGGCCGCTACAAATAGGCCGGCAACCAAGATAAAGAGCAGTACGAGGCCAATATCGCGCAAAACGTGCCAAGACATCGAACTCACACCGCCAAGCCTATAGCGCTGGCATGGCAATACAGGTTACCTTTACCCACGCTCAACCGAGCAGCACAACCTCTTCCAAAGGATCGTCGGGCACGTACCGCCCGGAAAAGGAGTCATGAAAATGGCATCAGTTAAGTTCGAAAATGCTTCCCGTATTTACCCGGGAACAACCAAGCCTGCTGTAGAGAAATTAAGTCTAGAAATCAAAGATGGCGAATTTCTAGTTCTAGTTGGTCCATCAGGTTGCGGAAAGTCAACATCACTTCGCATGCTTGCCGGTCTAGAAGAAGTAGATACCGGAACAATTAGCATCGGTGATAAGGATGTAACTCACGTTGCACCTAAAGATCGCGATATCGCCATGGTTTTCCAGTCATATGCGCTCTACCCACATATGTCTGTTGCTGAAAACATGGGATTCGCACTAAAGATTGCTGGAGTTGATAAGGAAGAACGCGATCGTCGCGTTAAGGAAGCAGCAAAGCTTCTAGATCTTGAAGATTACCTAGATCGCAAGCCAAAGGCACTTTCAGGTGGTCAACGTCAACGTGTAGCTATGGGTCGCGCAATTGTTCGCGAACCACAAGTTTTCTTGATGGACGAACCACTATCAAACCTTGATGCAAAGCTTCGTGTTGCAACTCGTACCCAAATTGCAGCGCTACAACGTCGTCTTGGAATCACAACTGTTTACGTAACTCACGACCAGGTTGAAGCTATGACCATGGGTGATCGCGTTGCAGTGCTAAAGGATGGTCTACTTCAACAAGTAGATACTCCTCGTAACCTATACGACAAGCCAGCAAATGCTTTCGTCGCTGGTTTCATCGGATCACCTGCAATGAACCTACTTACAGTTCCTGCATCAGGTGGCAAGGCAAAGCTTGGAAACTTCGAAGTTTCAGTTCCAGCCAACGCTGGTTCAACAATTACTGTCGGCGTTCGCCCAGAAGGTTTCGTTCCAGCTACTTCAGGTGGCTTCGATGTTCTAGTCGAAGTTGTTGAAGAACTTGGTTCAGATGCTTTCATCTACGGAAAGCCTGCTGATTCTTCAGTTAAGTTTGCTCACTCGGCTGATGAAGAAGGCGCCCAAGTAATCGTTCGTTGGGACCCAAAGAACCCACCAAAGCCAGGCGACAAGATCTCAGTATCAGCAATTCCTACTGCGATTCACTTGTTCGATTCTGCAACAGGTGCTCGACTAAACTAAAAGTAAGTAAATTAAAAAAACCCCGGCCAAATGGTCGGGGTTTTTTATTTGTTAATTATTTAGGCAAAATTATTTAAGCAAGAGCCTTTTGTAAGTTCTCATCGATTGCAGCTAAGAAGTCCTGGGTATTTAGCCAAGGGCTATCCTTTGAAATTAGTAGTGCTAGATCTTTTGTCATCTTTCCGCTCTCAACGGTTTGCACACAAACCTTTTCAAGCGTTTGGGAGAATTGCGCAAGTGCTGGATTGTTATCCAACTTTGCCCGGTGCGACAAACCTTGGGTCCAAGCAAAGATAGATGCAATTGGATTTGTTGAAGTTTGCTTACCAGCTTGGTGGTCGCGGTAGTGACGGGTAACAGTCCCGTGGGCAGCTTCAGATTCAACAATCTTTCCATCTGGCGTTGTTAGTACTGATGTCATTAAGCCGAGTGAGCCATACCCTTGTGCAACGGTATCTGATTGAACATCGCCGTCGTAATTCTTACAAGCCCAAACATAGCCACCCTCCATACGCAATGACATTGCAACCATGTCGTCGATTAGACGGTGCTCATACCAAATTCCAGCGGCATCAAATTGTGTCTTGAATTCAGCTTCGTAAATCTCTTGGAAGATATCCTTAAAGCGTCCGTCGTAAGCCTTCAAGATTGTGTTCTTTGTTGAAAGGTAGACCGGATACTTACGAGCCAATCCATAATTCAAAGATGCGCGCGCAAAGTCGCGAATTGAATCATCTAGGTTGTACATCGCCATCGCGACACCAGAGCCAGGGAAATCAAATACTTGGTGTTCGATTGGCGCAGAACCATCTTCCGGCACAAAGGTCATCGTTAATTTGCCCTTGCCGGGTACTTTGAAATCGGTGGCACGGTATTGATCACCAAATGCGTGACGACCAATAACGATTGGTTGGGTCCAGTGCGGAACAAGTCTTGGCACATTGCTGATGATGATCGGTTCGCGGAAGATCACGCCACCGAGAATATTGCGGATGGTTCCATTTGGAGACTTCCACATCTTCTTCAGACCAAATTCTTCAACTCGAGCTTCATCAGGAGTAATGGTTGCGCACTTAATCCCAACGCCGTGTTTTTTTATTGCATTAGCGGCATCGATTGTTACCTGATCATTAGTTGCATCACGGTGTTCAATTCCTAGATCGTAATATTCAAGATTTACATCGAGGTAAGGCAAGATCAGCTTGTCCTTAATGAACTGCCAGATGATTCTAGTCATCTCATCGCCATCTAGTTCAACTACGGTACCTTCGACTTTAATCTTTGACATCGATCTCTCTCTTCTAGTTCTATATTTTTTACAGGTCTTTTACATCTGCTTGCTTTGCGCGAACTGCTTCGGCGGCAACCTTTAGCGCTTCAACTTCGGAAGGGGTTAGCGCGCTCTCGACTACCTTGCGAACTCCGCTCTTGCCGATTTCGGCTTCAACGCCAAGGTAAACACCTTGAATTCCATATTCGCCTTCGACCCAAGCGCAAACTGGCATGACCGCTCCGGAATCTTCCTTCACTGCTTTCGCCATTCGCGCAGCTGCAGCTGATGGAGCGTAGTAAGCAGATCCAGTCTTAAGTAAGGCGACTACTTCTGCGCCACCATTTCGAGTGCGATCAACTAATTCATCAATCTTTGCTGGTGGCAATAAATCTGAAAGTGGTTTCCCATTTACGGTGCAACGACTTGGAACAGGAACCATAGTTTCACCATGTGAACCAAGTGTTAAGGTCTTAACAGCTCCAACTTCTACCTTTAATTCTTCCGCAACAAAATGTGTGAAACGAGCGGTATCAAGCATTCCCGCTTGGCCCATTACGCGGTTCTTTGGAAAGTTGGTTGCGATCTGTGCCAAAGCTGTCATTTCATCTAGTGGGTTTGAAACCACGATGATGACGGCATTTGGCGAGTGCTTTGCAATGTTTTCTGCAACTCCGCGAACAATTCCCGCATTAACTCCGATTAGATCCATTCGGCTCATGCCTGGCTTACGAGGAAGACCTGCGGTGATTACAACAACTTCCGAATTTGCAGTTGCTTCATAACCGGCGCCTTCTGGTGTTGTTGTCGCGCCAACAATCTTTGTTTCGAATCCTTCAATTGAACGCGATTGATTCATATCAAGCGCCAAACCTTCTGGCTTTCCTTCGAGAATATCTGTGAGTACAACAGTCTCAAAGATGTTGAATTCAGCTAATCGAAGCGCGGTTGTTGAACCATAAAATCCAGCACCGACGACAGTTACTTTTCCAGAGCGGCTCATATTTACTTCTTTCAACTACTAGTAGTTATTTGATTTTCTCTTGCAAAGCTACGGTGAGAATCTTACTTGGCGTGAGGCAGTGTGAGCGCCACCACAAAAAGCAGTACCGCTACGCCAAGTGGGAGTATCAATTCGATCTTGCGATGACGGTTTGAGCGCAGAAATGCGATGGTAACAAGAAGACTCGTACCCAAAGCAATTAGGAGTGCACCGGTTCGAACCACATTAAATATTCCGAGTAGCGATCCGAGAAGGACTGCAACATATGAGCCGATCTTGATTTGGTCAAAATATTTTTCTAACTTCTTAAATAAATTAGAAAGGGTGGCGCCTTTTGAAGAACTCACTTGCTCTGTGCCATTTCAACTACATTGGAAAGTAACATCGCGCGAGTCATTGGACCAACGCCACCAGGCATCGGAGCAATAAAAGATGCAATTTGCGCGCAAGCTGGATCGATGTCCCCTAGCAATCCGGCATCGGTTCTTGTGATTCCAACATCTAGTAATACCGCGCCAGCTTTAATCATCTCTGGCTTCAAGAAGTGGGCCGACCCAATTGCGGCAACAATAATGTCGGCTCGCTTCGTATGACTTAAGACATCTTTCGTTGAAGTATGTGTGATCGTTACTGTTGCATCATCACCTTTGCGTGAAAGCAAAAGTGCTAGTGGGCGGCCAACAGTTAACCCGCGACCCATAACAACAACTTCCGCACCTTTGGTATTAATCTCATAACGTTTCAGCAATTCAACAATTCCACGCGGAGTACAAGGAAGTGGTGCTTTTTCCCCGATCACCAATTTCCCAAGATTTAGCGGATGTAACCCATCAGCATCTTTCGCTGGATCGATTGCTTCAAGAACTTTATTTGCATTGATTCCCTTTGGGACTGGAAGTTGAACGATGTAACCGGTGCACTCTGGGCTTGAATTTAAATCACGTATTGCGGCAAGAACATCAGACTCGCTCGAGCTTGCCGGTAGATCGATGCGAATCGATTTAATTCCAACTTCAGCACAGTCCTTGTGCTTACCGCCTACATAGGAATGC
>DAIOGD010000052.1:0-7507 GCA_036745395.1 Candidatus Nanopelagicaceae bacterium
CCTCGTTAGCAGTGAGGCGCACTCGACCGGGCTATGCGACGTCTCCAAGTGGTGGTTGTAGTTTACTACCTATTGGGAAGGGGAATTCACAGCAAGTAATAAGCATTTTCCCTGTGTAGGGATGATTTTCTATCAGGGTGATTGCCCTACCCTTCAATCATGAAAATAAATTCTCAAAAGACATTCGCCATTGCTTTAACCGCAGCGGCTTTAATCGGTAGCACCATCTCGGCAACTTACGCAGCCACAGCAAAGGCAGGTGGTGCATGCACGACATCTGGTGCTTCAACAACTATTTCCGGAAAGAAATATGTTTGTGCGACAAATATTGCTAAGAAATTAGTCTGGATGGTTCCGGCTGCATCAAGTACGACAACATCAAAACCAAGCATCGCTGGTGGTGGGAATGATTTCCATCCAAGTGACGAAGGAAGTGCTGCCGATCTTGCACGTCATGCAGCGATGAAGAAATACAGCGATTGCTTAGTTGCAAACGGTGGAACTGCATTCGGTCCGGGATTTGGACGTCCAGGTGATGGCAACCATAACGGTCCTGGCGCGCAACCTTCATTATCTGCTGCACAAAAGAACGCAATGACTAAGTGCGCATCGCTTCAACCGAAATTCCCAGGCCGAGGTCAATTCGGCGGTAACAGAATTGGTGCAACACCAATACCTTCTGCAACCGCTAGCACCAAGGCTTAATCAAGTTCTAGAAAGTTAGTAGCTAAGTAGCGAGTGCGTTCTATATAGAACGCATTCGCTTCATCACTCCCAAGTGACCATGCCTTGGCATCATCCAGAGATTTCCCGTATCGAATATGGCGGGCAATTAATCTTTCAAGTCGAAGGTGGTCATCAATATTTATAAAGAAGGTTTTATCTAAGAGTTCGCGCACTTCACCCCAGCCATGATCTGATGCAAGTAAATAGTTTCCTTCAACAATTATTACTCTTGCTTCGGCTTCAATAATTCCCTCATCGGCAATCGAAGCTTCAATCTCGCGATGAAATATTGGAAATCGAATAGCTTCTGATCCTTGGGTTCTAAGGGATCTAATTAATTCGGTAAAGCCTTTTGAATCAAAGGTATCTGGTGCGCCTTTTCGATCCAATCTTCCTAAAGCTAGTAATTCCTCATTACTAAGGTGATAGCCATCCATCGAAAGTGTGGAGACCTCTGGATAATTAAATCGCTTTGAGATTTCCTCTCCGACGGTGGACTTTCCTGCGCCTGGCTTTCCAACAATTCCAATAATTGTTCGTTTACTGCCTGAATTAAGGATCGCTTCGATCTCAGCAAAGAATTCAGGAATCCGCACATAATTAATATATCTGAGATAATTCCTTCATGGCTGAGAAGAAGGATGGTTCGCGTCCACACGATGCACCGAATGCAGATGCCTTAGCCCAATTTATGAAGCGGGGCTGGAAACCAACTCCACTCATTGATATCAAACCTGCACCGGCTAATCGTTTTGCAAAAGCTCGGCGCGATAAAGTTTCTGCAGAATTTCCAAAAGTTCGTTTGGTAATTCCTGCCGGCGGTTTGAAAGTTCGAAGCGCCGATACCGACTTTAGATTCCGCGCGCATTCTGCTTTCTCGCATTTGACTGGAATTGGTGCTTCTGAAGTAGTGCCAGACTCGGTACTAGTTTTAGAACCGAAGGTGGAAGGTGGTCACACCGCTCTTCTCTTTGTCCATCCAAGATCACCTCGCGATAGTGATGAGTTCTATCGCAATGCAAAATATGGTGAATTCTGGATTGGCCGCCGAATGACGATCGAAGAGACCCAAGTTCGATTTGGAATTGAAGTTCGACATATTGAGACCCTAGAAGCTTATTTGTCGGATGAGGTAAAGACTTATGCGGTTCGCGGACTAAGTGATGTTGTAGATAAGAAAGTCGAAAAGCGCAAGAAGAAAGAAGCAGAATTACTTGTCTTCCTATCCGAGATTCGGTTAATCAAAGATGAGTTTGAAGTTGCTGAAATGCAGGCTGCCGTAAATGCCACCAACCGTGGCTTTGAAGATATGGCCCGCCAACTTCAAAATGCAACCAAGATTGAAAAGGGTGAGCGTCTTCTTGAAGGAACTTTCTTTACCCGTGCTCGCATAGAAGGAAACGACTTGGGTTACGACTCGATTGTTGCATCGGGATCTCACGCTTGCATCCTTCATTGGATTAAAAATGATGGCGCGGTTAAGAATGGTGACTTAATACTTATCGATGCCGGAATTGAAATGGATTCGCTATACACCGCGGATATAACTCGTACCTTGCCCGTCAATGGAAAGTTCACAGAAGCACAACGCCGAATTTATATGTTGGTCTACGAAGCCCAACGTGCTGCATTTGCGGCAATAAAGTCTGGCGCAAAATTTAGAGATTTAAATGCAGCTGCTCATGAAGTATTGGCTCACGGTGTTAGCGCAATTGGTGCTTTGCCAATTTCTGCCGAGGAATCGCTTCAACCAGCCGTTGGTTTACATCGACGTTGGACTGTTCACGGCGTAAGCCACATGTTGGGTATTGATGTTCATGATTGCGAACACGCTCGTAACGAGCAATATCGCGATGGCGAATTGAAGCCAGGAATGATTTTGACCGTTGAACCAGGTCTTTATATCCACCCAGATGATGAGCTATTCCCAGCGGAATATCGAGGAATTGGTGTTCGAATTGAAGATGATGTCTTGATTACCGAAACTGGTTATCGAAATCTTTCACAGAACTTGCCAAGCCATCCAGATGAAATCGAAGTCTGGCTATCTAACTTAATTCGTTAACTTAACGCCAAGCCAGGCCGCAAAGATTCCTAATACCAAGGTGAGCGCTAAATAGAGCCAAGCTTTTAAGTGATGCTTGTGATCAAACATATGATGGGTTTCTACTGCAAAGGTAGACCAGGTTGTAAATGCTCCAGCAAATCCAGTTCCCAAAATTAGAACCGTATTTCCATCGGATCTAACCGTTAGTCCAAGGATAAATGAACCAAGTGTGTTGATCAAAAGAGTTTCTATTGGGATTAAGGATCTATGGTGCTTCTTCACTTCTTTGTCAATGATAAAACGAAGCGGTGCTCCTACCCCAGCCCCAAGTGCGATTAATAAAGCTCTCATTTAGACCACCGGGTCTTGAAGAATTCGTTAGTAGCAAAAACTAAAATGTATGTTCCGACTAATGAAGCAACGGCGTAGATGAGCGCGGAACTCACTTTTCCATCATTGAAATATCGTTCGATCTTTAGCGAGAATGCCGAGTACGTTGTAAAGCCACCGCAAAATCCTGCTCCAATAGCTGGACGCCACCACCATTTTGGTGATTTGTGATGACGAAGGTAAAGAAGCAACGTCATCAAAATTACTGAGCCGGTGTAATTAACCAAGAGCGTTGCCCAAGGAAATCCATGATCAACTATTGCTAGGGATACGGCCCACCTTGAAAGTGATCCGACAATTCCCCCGATTGCGACGACGAGAATATTTTTCAGAGCCAGTGCTTTTTCTTTGTGAATGCGTTTAGCGCCCATGTGACCAAGCTAATTACAAGCGCGCCAAGAAGAGCTGAGCTAAAGTTTTTAACATCGAAGTGCTTGGACCAACGCGAGGTCAGTTCTAGCATCGCAGCGTTGATTACAAAGTTAAATAAGCCGAGAGTTAAAACCATGGCTGGCAAAGTTAAGAACTTCAGGAATGAACCAATAAAGGTATTGATTAAACCGAAGAGAAGAGCAACCCATAAGAATCCCCAGAACCCACCAGTTACGGTGATGCCAGGAAGTAACGCAGTGGCAATCCAAATCGCCAGAGCCAATACGCCCCAACGAAGAAGTAATCTCATGCCTTAAAGGATACCTTCGCGCTTTCTGATTTTTGAGCCTAACCAGCGGAGTGGATCATATTTCTCATCAACTACGCGCTCCTTCATCGGGATAATCGCGTTATCGGTGATGCGGATATGTTCTGGGCAAACTTCGGTACAGCACTTGGTGATGTTACACATGCCAAGGCCGTGCTCTTCTTGAGCGGTCTTCTTACGATTGCGCAAGATATCAAGTGGGTGCATATCTAGTTCTGCAATCCGGATGAAGAAACGTGGACCAGCGAATGACTTCTTATTTTCTTCGTGGTCACGAATAACGTGGCAAGTGTTCTGACATAGGAAGCACTCGATACATTTACGGAATTCTTGAGAACGCTCAACATCTACTTGTTGCATTCGTGGCTCGCCTGGCTTCATGCCAGCTGGTGGCTCGAATGCTGGAACTTCCATAGCCTTCTTGTAATTGAAAGATACGTCGGTAACCAAGTCCTTAATGACTGGGAATGCGCGAAGTGGCGTAATGGTGATCTCTTCATCTTCTGGGAAAGATGAAACTTGGGTCATACAAGCAAGACGTGGCTTACCGTTGATCTCCATTGAACATGAACCGCACTTACCGGCCTTACAGTTCCATCGAACTGCAAGATCGTTTAGTTGTTCGGCTTGAACGCGGTGGATTACATCTAGAACTACTTCGCCTTCGTTGGCATCAACGGTGACATTTTGTAGTGCGCCATTATCTTTATTGCCGCGCCAGATGCGCAGATTAAGTTTGCGCGCCATTAGTTGGAACCACCTTTCGCCATCTCTTCTTGCGTCATGTACTTCTCGAGTTCATGCGGATCAAAGAGTCCGAATAGTTCTTTTGGTAGATCTGGAAGCGCTTGTTGCTTAACAACTACTTCGGTTCCATTAAATGAAGAGATGTTGTTCTTTTGACGCCAGACTGGTGACATTGTTGGGAAGTCATCGCGAGTGTGACCACCGCGTGACTCTTCACGAACCACTGCCGACTTCGCAGTTGATTCTGCGATTAACAACATATTGTCGAGGTCAAAAGATAAGTGGAAGCCTGGGTTAAATTCGCGGCTACCGCTTACGGTTACATTTTGAATTCGCTTGCGGATATCGGCAATCTTTATGATCGCTTCATCAAGTTCTTTGCGGGTACGAATAATGCCAACCAAGTTGTGGGTAATTTCTTGAAGTTCTTGGTGCAACTTGTAGGGATTCTCGCCACCAGTACGTGTAAATGGTGCGGCAATCTTTGCAGCAGCGTTTGCGACAGACGAATCACTTACTGGAGTCGCAGAATTTGCCTTTACATATTGCGCTGCGCCAATTCCTGCGCGGCGACCGAATACAAGTAGATCGGTAAGTGAATTACCGCCAAGACGGTTTGATCCGTGCATTCCGCCAGCACATTCACCAGCAGCGAATAACCCTGGAACTCCAACTGCAGCTGCAGTATCTGGATCCACTTCCACGCCACCCATTACGTAGTGACAGGTTGGACCAACTTCCATTGCTTCCTTGGTGATATCCACGCCAGCTAATTCATAGAACTGGTGCCACATAGATGGCAGGCGCTTTTTAATAACTTCAGCAGATAGCCGCTTTGAAACATCTAGGAATACGCCACCATGTTCGGTGCCGCGACCAGCCTTAACTTCTGCGTTAATTGCGCGCGCAACTTCATCGCGTGGAAGAAGTTCTGGTGGACGACGGTTGTTATCTTGATCTTCATACCAACGATCTGCTTCGGCTTCGTTATCAGCGTACTTATCCTTAAATACATCTGGAATGTACTTGAACATAAAACGCTCGCCGAGTGAGTTGGTAAGAATTCCGCCTTCACCGCGAACAGATTCGGTTACCAAAATTCCGCGAACTGATGGTGGCCAAACCATTCCGGTTGGGTGGAATTGCAAGAACTCCATGTCAACAAGATTTCCGCCAGCCTTAAGGGCGAGCGCGTGGCCATCGCCAGTGCCTTCCCAAGAGTTAGAAGTAATTTTGAAAGTCTTACCAACGCCACCAGTTGCTAGAACAACTGCTGGTGCTTCGAATAGAACTTCGTTTCCATTTTCGCGCCAGTAACCGTATGCGCCAGTTACTTTGCCATTCTCTTTAAGAATTTCAGTAATTGTTAATTCAGCAAATACCTTGATGTAGCTCTCGGCATCGCCATGTTCAGCCTTATCTTTTTGTTGCAAAGCAACAATGCGTTGTTGCATCGTACGAATTAGTTCAAGGCCAGTGCGGTCACCAACGTGTGCCAAACGAGGATATTCGTGGCCACCAAAGTTACGTTGTGAAATCTTTCCTTCTTTAGTGCGATCAAAGAGTGCGCCCCACATTTCAAGTTCCCAGATGCGATCTGGTGCTTCTTTCGCATGCAATTCCGCCATGCGATAGTGGTTTAGGAATTTTCCGCCGCGCATTGTGTCGCGGAAGTGAACCATCCAATTGTCGTTGTCATTGACGTTACCCATTGATGCTGCGGCGCCACCTTCGGCCATAACTGTGTGGGCTTTACCAAAAAGCGACTTACAAATGATGGCAACTTTTAGTCCGGCTTCGCGAGCTTCAACAGCTGCACGTAGACCAGCACCACCAGCACCGATTACTAATACATCGTATTTGTGGCGTTCTAATGGAGCAGAATTATTTGTCATTAGTTAACCCTTAGAAGAAGTAGAAGTTAGTGAATACGTGGGCGGCAACTTCACGGACATAGAAGTCAGCGAAAGCAACTCCTAGCAATGAGATCCATGCGAAGTTCTGATGCTTGTGATTCAAGACAGAGACAATTGACCAAGCCTTGTAACGAATTGGGTGCTTCGAGAAGTTACGAAGGCGACCACCAATTGTGTGGCGGCAGGTATGACATGAAGCTGAGTACAACCATAGGAATGTTGCATTAGCGACAAGTACCAATGTTCCAACGCTCATGTGACCCCATTGCTTATCCGAATTACGGAAAGCCAGGATGGCATCAACAGTTAGGAGCGTGTTGAAAATTAAACCGATGTAGAAGAAGTAGCGATGCGCGTTCTGGAAAATAAGTGGCGCGCGGGTTTCACCGGTGTACTTGCTATGTGGTTCGGCAACTGCGCATGCAGGTGGTGACATCCAGAAAGAACGGTAGTAAGCCTTGCGGTAGTAATAGCAAGTCATTCGGAAACCAAGTGGGAAGATCAAAATTAATAGCGCTGGTGAAAGCGTCATTCCTAGAATCTTGATAATTCCAAATGGTTGACCAAGAAGAGATGAACCTGTCGCACATGCCGCAGATAGACATGGTGAATAGAAAGGTGAAATTAACGGTTCGGCGAAATAGTTTCCATTTTCAAATGCGCGGAAAGTTGCATAGATAATGAAGAGAATTAGAACTGAGAAAGTAACAAGCGGTTGAATCCACCACTTATCTGTTCGCAGAGTTCTTTCTGAAATTTTCGCCCGAGAGCTTGAAAATACGCCTGTAGCCATGCGATAAGTTTGCAGGTGCAGAGGATTTAACGCTAGGCAGGTCCCTGCGTGCGTGTGATGAATTGCGCCACAGGTAAAAAATCTGGCGGAGGGCGTGGGATTTGAACCCACGAAGGTTTCCCTTGCCGGTTTTCAAGACCGGTGCACTCGGCCGCTATGCGAGCCCTCCGTGGGCAAACTTACCTGCT
>DAIOGD010000053.1:0-410 GCA_036745395.1 Candidatus Nanopelagicaceae bacterium
TGGGTCCAACCAAACACCCATGGAATTGCCCGAAGCGAAGCAAGGCCACCGCTTGTATCAGGGCGACGTGATGGACGTGAACCTAGGAATAGATTTCCAAGTTGTTCAACTGGAGTTGAAGCATAGAAATATGCGGGCAGATCTGGGTGATCAATCAATCCGCGGTAACTCTTAAATGCGTTTTCACTAATTGCATCCATGCAAGAGCTCCACTTTGCAAGCTCCTCTGGGCTTTGACGTGGTGCGCGGTTTAGAACAGTTGCTTCCAGCGCTGCTGCCAACGAAAGTTCCACGTTCTCTCTAGCAAGTGAAGGAAGTGCGTACTTATCGCTAATTACTTCACCTTGTTCGGTCATTTTTATTTGACCGTCAATAGAACCCCAAGGAAGTGCGATTAGCGCATCGTAGGT
>DAIOGD010000053.1:420-7498 GCA_036745395.1 Candidatus Nanopelagicaceae bacterium
CCACCGCGACCAACCGAGCCACCGCGACCGTGGAATAAACGAAGAGTTACGCCATGCTTTAACGCGACGTCCCGAAGTTTGCGTTGCGCCTTATGAATTTCCCATTGTGAAGTAGCAATACCAGCATCTTTATTTGAATCGGAATAACCAAGCATTACTTCTTGAACATCATCGCGTGCGCTAACCAATTTGCGATACTCCGGATCGGATAACAAATTATCCAAAATTGTGTCCGCGGCTTGAAGTTCAGCAACAGTTTCTAGCAATGGGGCGTAGCCGATTTGGGTGGTTAAGCCCGCAACCTTGCCAAGTTCAACCGCCGCCAAAACATCTTTGTGGGACTTGGTCATCGAAATTATGTAGGTTTCAATAACTTCTGGACCAAATTTGGCAATTAATTCTTTAATTGCAACAAAGGTATTAAGAGTCTTTGCTGCGCGCTCATCTAACTTTTCAACGCCAACCGATGCGATTTGTTCAAGGGCATAGTGATGGGCATCGGAGTGTTCGCGGATATCCATCGTTGCGTGGGTAATTCCAAAGCTAGAAACGGTACGAATGATTCTTTCCAATAAGCCAGTCGCGATTAATTCACCGCGGTGGGCGAGAAGGGAATCGCGCATCAGGTTTAGGTCGGCAAGTAATTCTTCGGTGCTTTCATAGTCGCGCCCGGCAGTATGTCCGGCGCCTTGTGCATGACGCTTTTGGGTTAAGACCAAGCGATGGCGAATTGCAGTTGCCTTTAAGCGATAAGGCTCTTCTTTATTTTGGCGGCGAAAGCGGGCTTCGATTTCTGGAAGCAGTTCTAAATCCTTAGCCACTGATGCTTCTAATTCCTTTGAAGCGCCAGCAATTCGAGATGAAACCGAAAGCGCTTGGCGAAGTTCGTCGAGCATGATTCCCATAACTCGGATGAAGTGACCCACTTGAAGAGTAATTGCCGCCTTGGTTACTTCTGGTGTGATGTTTGGATTTCCATCGCGATCGCCACCGATCCAAGTTCCAAAACTTAGTGGGCGAGATGTTGGCGAAACCTTTACATTTACACGTTCTAATTCGCGGGCAAAGTCATCCAATACTTCTGGAATTGTTAGTCGGAATAGATCATCGAGGTAGAACAAAGCATTGGTTGCTTCATCTAGAGGTTCTGGTTGGCCAAGACGTAATTCGTCGGTCTGCCAAAGCAGATCAACCATCTCCGACAAACGACGATCGCGAGTTTTCGATGATTGTTGGTCGAGTAATCCAGCAATCGAATTTAATTTACTTAGAACTGAGCGACGAGCGGCTTCGGTTGGGTGCGCGGTGAAAACCGGACGCACTGAAAAATTGTTAATCCATTCTTGAATATCGGCATCGGTAAATTCGTGGCCTGATTTTTGCGCCTCGATAATTCGATCAACTGCACGGGATAGCCAAGAGCCGCCGGCATCGCGTTGGGCGGAAAGTATTCGGGCGCGGTGAACTTGTTCTGCAATATTTGCTAGGTTGAAATAGTTGCTAAAGGCGCGCACCAATTGCACGCTCTGTTCGACCGAAAGATTTTCAAGAATTTCTTCGCCGCCACCATCGCGGACTGATTTGCGAACATCTTCAACGAGCTTTAAGAGTTCTGGACCTTGTTGACGTACTAAAGATTCACCGAGAAGTTCACCGAGGCGACGGACATCGCTGCGCAAAAGCGCATCATCTGCCGGCATCAGGTTCTCTGAATTCACCGGCTAATCATTACAGGTTTTAGCACCCCCTCATTCCACATTAGATTTTCATATTAGACTTGTCGAAACACCCCCATCCATCTTGGATGTGGGGCTTTTGGCGTATTCATGGCAAGCGAAGGAGGTGTGGTCATGAACTTATTGCAAGGCCTTAACACCTTGGCGTTACCCGGAAACTCGAAGGATCATCACGATCTCGTCGCGATCAACTCAATCCGTGGCTTGGCCATTGCCCTTGCTGCGAAGAGTTCGCCATTACTTGTTGTTGCACCATCAACTCGAGTAGCCGATGAATTGCGCGATGAATTAGCGAGTTATTTAGATGATGAGATCGCTTCCTTTCCAGCCTGGGAAACCTTGCCGCATGAACGTTTAAGTCCAAAGAGCGATACCGTTACAAATCGAATCAAGATCTTGCATTCTTTAAATTCAAAGAAGCCACCTCGAATCGTTGTAACTTCTATCCGCGGATTAATCCAACCAATCGTTTCTGATCTCTTAGAGATTGAACCGATTTCGATCGCACTTGGAAAAAGTCTTTCGCTTTCAAATTTAGTTACAAGACTTTCTTACTTTGGCTTTACCCGAACCGACCTAGTTGAGAAGCGCGGTGACTTCGCAGTGCGCGGGGGCATCCTGGACCTATTTCCATCCGATGCCGAACATCCAATTCGCATAGATTTCTTTGGCGATGAAATTGATGATCTGAAATATTTCACTGTCGCAGATCAGAGAACATTCAAAGCGGTGGATGGCGAGCTCACGATCTATCCTGGCCGGGAATTACTTATTGATGAAGATGTTGCAAAGCGGGCTAAATATTTGGCTTCAGAGTTTCCAGCCATTGCTGAAATGGCTACCAAGATCTCTGAAGGAATTGTTGTCGATGGAATGGAATCACTCTCGGCGCTCTTAAAGCTAGAACACAAATCACTTCTTGAATTTCTTCCTAAAGGTTTTGAATTAGTCGTTTTAGATCAACCTCGAATTCAATCTCGGGCGGCAGATTTAGTTGCGACAAATACCGAATTCTTGGAAGCTTCATGGTCCAATGCCGCGATAGGCGGCCAGGCGCCGATTGATTTAACTGGCGATATTTCCAAAGGTGGCTATTTCGACTTTGCTTTTATTTTAGAGAGCGCGGAAAAAAATGGGATTAAGCATTGGTCAATAAATCCATTTGCAACCGAAAATAGCGAAGAGTTTGAACTAAACGACTTTGCCCCAGTTCCGATTTACGGTGGCAAAGTGGAGAGCGCCATTGCAGATTTAAAGAACTGGCTTGATTCGAAATACTTAGTAATTTTCACAGCAACCGGCCCAGGAATAATTGAGCGCTACCAAGTCTTGCTCCGAGAAGCTGGAATCGCTGATCGCAAAGTCACGCAATTTGGCGAGAAATTAAGTCGCGATGCAATCTATTTAGTTGCGAGTTCAATCGAACATGGCTTTGTAAACGATGCCGAAAAGATTGTCTTGATAACCGAACGAGATATTTCTGGTCAACGCACTTCAAGTAAAGATCAAGCCCGAATGCCCTCACGCCGCAAGAAAGCAATTGATCCACTTGAATTAAAGCCAGGTGACTACGTGGTTCACGAACAACATGGCGTTGGAAAATACATCGAATTGGTTACTCGAACAGTTTCAAATGTTTCGCGTGAATATTTAGTTATTGAATATGCCGCATCCAAGCGTGGTCAACCAGCTGATCGTTTATTTGTCCCAACCGATACTTTGGAACAAATAACTAGATATGTTGGTGGGGAAGCACCTGCGGTAAATCGAATTGGTGGCTCGGATTGGGCAAATACCAAGCGCCGGGCTCGCAAGGCAGTAAAACAAATTGCTGCTGAATTGATTCAACTTTATGCCGCACGCATGAGTGCCCCTGGTTATGCCTTCGGTCCGGATACAGCTTGGCAACGCGAATTGGAAGCTGCATTCCCATATGTGGAAACAACCGATCAATTAGCAACTATTGAAGAAGTAAAACGTGACATGGAGAAGTCGCATCCAATGGATCGCGTGGTCTGTGGCGACGTTGGTTATGGCAAGACCGAGATTGCAATTCGTGCTGCATTTAAAGCAGTGCAAGATGGCAAGCAAGTTGCGGTTTTGGTGCCAACAACATTGCTAGTGCAACAACACTTAACAACCTTTGAAAATCGATACACCGGTTTTCCAATTCGAGTAGCAGGACTATCTCGTTTCAATACGCCAAAAGAAGGGCGCGAGATTTTGGAGGGGCTAAGCCGCGGCACGATCGATGTCGTAATTGGAACCCACCGCTTGCTATCAAAAGATGTAACTTTTAAAGATCTTGGCTTAGTGATTGTTGATGAAGAACAACGATTTGGTGTTGAACATAAAGAAGAATTGAAGAAGACCCGAACAAATGTTGATGTGCTCTCGATGTCGGCAACCCCTATTCCAAGAACACTTGAAATGGCGATTACTGGTATCCGCGAGATGTCGAACATAACTACGCCGCCAGAAGAGCGCCACCCAGTACTTACTTATGTTGGCCCGTATGACGATAAGCAAGTAACGGCTGCAATTCACCGCGAGCTATTGCGTGATGGCCAGATTTTCTTTATTCACAATCGGGTGGAGAGTATTGATGGAGTCGTAGAGCGTCTTCGGAAATTGGTTCCGGAGGCACGGATTCGAGTTGCCCACGGGCAGATGGCGGAACGTGAATTAGAAGATGTAATCCTTGCATTCTGGCAACGCGATTTCGACATTCTTGTCTGCACGACGATTATTGAAAGCGGAATTGATATTCCAAATGCGAATACTTTAATTGTGGATCGCGCCGATGCCTTTGGTCTTTCGCAACTTCATCAATTGCGCGGTCGCGTTGGAAGATCACGCGAACGCGCTTATGCCTATTTCTTGTACTCAGCAGATAAGCCACTTACCGAAGTTGCTCATGATCGATTAACAACCATCGCAACCAATACCGACCTTGGTTCTGGCATGCAGGTTGCGCTAAAGGATTTAGAGATTCGCGGCGCTGGAAATCTCTTGGGTGGCGAACAGTCCGGTCACATCGCCGAAGTCGGATTCGATTTATATATGCGCATGGTTGGTGAGGCTGTTGA
This sequence comes from Candidatus Nanopelagicaceae bacterium, assembly GCA_036745395.1. Lineage (GTDB taxonomy): Bacteria > Actinomycetota > Actinomycetes > Nanopelagicales > Nanopelagicaceae > AAA044-D11. Next base: position 5,246 of record DAIOGD010000053.1, read on the forward strand.
GGAATATAAGACTGGCTTCGTTCCGCAAAATGAAGATGATCAGAAATTTAAAGAGTGCAAAGTCGAACTTCCGGTTAATGCCCATATTCCAACCGAGTATTTACCTTCCGAGCGATTGCGCTTGGATATCTATCGTCGAATGGCTGATGCCCAGAATTCTGATGATCTAGATGCGATTAAAGATGAATTAATCGATCGCTTTGGGGAATTGCCAGAAGCAGCTATTAATTTAATGTCGGTTGCCCACCTTCGAACCATGGCAAAAAGCTTTGGCTTAACCGAAGTAGTTCTGCAAGGAAAGTTCTTGCGAATCTCACCGATCGCACTCCCAGATTCGGCGGTCATGAGGTTAAATCGAATTTACCCAGGTTCGTTGGTGAAGAACGCGATGTCGACCGTCTTGGTTGCGCGGGCGGCAGCACCAAATTGGATTCCAGGGGATGAAGTAGGAGATACTTCAGCCCTGTCGTGGACGATCGAAGTTCTGAACTCGATAATTGCGCCAGTCGTAACTGCCAAACTTAAGAATTGATCGGGGATTAAATTGAAGAAGCTAATTGCAGTAGCAAGCGCTGGATTATTAATCCTTTTGACTGCTTGTTCGCAAGTTAATTCAGCTGCGACTATCGGCAAGACCGAGATCCCAGTTTCAACCATTGAGAAATCAGTAAACGGCATTCTGACTGAACGTGCAAAAGTTGATACCACCGGAATGAATCTTCAAACCGGAGCCACCCTAAATGTTTCTGCAGTTCGCTTTCACGTTCTTTCAGTCCTATTTGATGACATCGCCGCAAAGATGAAGATGACTATTTCAGATGCAGAAATCGCACAACGTCGCGCTTCGATTATCAGCCAAATCAATGGGGAAGCACAACTTCCTAAGGCGCTAGTAAATGCCGGAATCGCATCATTTGATTTCCCACGTTATGTTCGAACAGTCCTTATTGCCGAGAATCTAACCCAAGCTCTAAAGGCAGCCGGAGATACATCTACCGACGGAAGTTCGATTCAAAAGCTAATCATTTCAATGGCGAATGAGAAGAAGGTTGTCATTAATCCAAAGTACGGTTCATGGGATTACACAACTGGAAATATTGTTGATACCGCGGCAAATAGCGCTGTAACAACCAAGTAATTCGTATCGCCAAATGCCAAACGAGGAGCTAGCAAAGCTTCGCGAAGTCATGGATCGCTTGCGGTCTCCTGGCGGTTGCCCGTGGGATGCTGAACAAGACCATTCCTCTCTTCTTAAATATTTACTCGAAGAGTCATACGAATTTATTGAAGCGGTTGAATTAGATGATCGCGAAGCGATGCGCGAAGAACTTGGCGACGTTCTTCTTCAGGTTTTCTTTCATGCTCGAATGGCAGAAGAACATCCAACCGATCCATTTAACGTTGAAGATGTTGCGAAAGCGGTTGCCGATAAATTGGTACGCCGCCATCCCCATGTATTTGGCGATACAAAAGTTTCTGGAAGCGCCGAAGTATTAGAAAATTGGGAAGCGCAGAAAGCTGCTGAGAAAGGTCGCACTTCAGTAATCGAAGGTGTTCCACTTGGCCAACCAGCACTTCCGCTCGCTACTAAATTGTTTTATCGCGCAGAAAAATTCGGTTATGAAATCCCAACCGAACATCCGGTAAAGATCTCAGCCACCACTGAAGAAGAGCTCGGGAAATTACTTCTGGGTATCGTGGATCAGGCCGTGGCCCTTGGGCTAGATCCCGAGGCGGCTTTGCGCGGGGCAACGAAGGATTACATCGCCAAAATTCAGAAATTTGAAGGCCAATAAACCGATAGAATTTTCGCATGGCCCTAATCGAAGCAATCCATGCCCGCGAAATTCTTGATTCCCGCGGAAATCCAACTGTTGAAGTAGAAGTTGTTCTTGAAGATGGTTCAAGTGCCCGCGCTGGCGTTCCAAGCGGTGCTTCAACTGGAGCATTCGAAGCTGTTGAACTTCGCGATGGTGGCAAGCGTTACCTTGGTAAGGGTGTTGAGAAGGCTGTTAACTACGTTAACGATGAACTCGCTCCAGCAATTTCAGGTTTTGATGCACAAGATCAACGTCTTGTTGATCAAGAGATGTTGGATCTTGATGGCACAAAGAACAAGGGCCGTCTAGGTGCGAATGCAATTCTTGGTGTCTCACTTGCAGTAGCTCGCGCAGCTGCAGAGAGCGCAGACCTATCTTTCTTCCGTTATATCGGCGGACCAACAGCGCACACACTTCCAGTACCAATGATGAA
>DAIOGD010000054.1:0-7454 GCA_036745395.1 Candidatus Nanopelagicaceae bacterium
GCTTGCCGGTAGATCGATGCGAATAGATTTAATTCCAACTTCAGCACAGTCCTTGTGCTTACCGCCTACATAGGAATGCGAGCCAGGGTCATCACCAACTAGAACAGTTCCAAGTCCTGGTGCAACTGCCATCTTGGCGACGATTTCGCGCAGTTCATTCTTGATGGCCGATGCCGTTGCCTTGCCATCTAGGATTTTTGCGGTCATGGGTGAATCTTATTAAGCATGTGAGAAATGTCGAACTCCAGTGAAAAACATCGGAATTCCGGCAGCACTTTCTGCTGCAATAACTTCTTCGTCGCGCACACTTCCACCAGGAGCTACTACTGCACTTACTCCCGCTTCAATCAAAATCTGAAGTCCATCCGCGAATGGGAAGAAGGCATCGCTGGCCGCAACACTTGCTTTGCATCTTTCACCGGCGCGAGAAACCGCAAGCTTGGCTGAATCAACTCGGTTGACTTGTCCCATTCCAACTCCAACCGATGCCCCATCCTTTGCAAGCAAAATTCCATTGCTCTTAACGGCGCGAACACTTCGCCAGGCAAATTCCAGATCCTTCAATACTGATTCTGAAACTTTTTCTCCCGAGACCTGCTTCCAATTCTTAGCGCTATCGCCTTCGGCATCAATTAAATCCGAACTTTGGAAAAGCATGCCGCCGGAAATTGCTCGCATCTCTTCCCTAGAAATTTCATAGTCCGCGATTTCTAAAATTCGAATCGATGGCTTTTTGGCGAGAATTTCAATTGCTCCGTCTTCATAACCTGGTGCAACAACAACTTCGGTAAAGATTTCAGCCAACTTGGTTGCCATCGCAACTGTTACCTTGCGATTTGCAGCAACTACTCCACCAAATGCCGAAACCGGATCGCACTCGTGAGCCAAAGAATGTGCGATGGCAATATCCGATGCGATCGCGATGCCACAAGGATTTGCATGTTTAATAATCGCAACACATGGGTCTTGGTGGTCATAGGCCGCCCTCAGCGCAGCATCGGCATCGGTGTAATTATTGAAAGACATCTCCTTGCCATGGTGTTGCTTAGCGGTTGCTATTCCATTGGACTTAGCGCCCTTGGTCTTAAATACGCTCGCGCTTTGGTGCGGATTCTCGCCATAACGAAGATCTGACAACTTCTCCCACACACTTGCTCGCCAGTCATTAGAAGCAATTTCACTTCCAAGCCAGTTGGCAATGGCCATGTCATATTCGGCGGTGGTTCTAAATGTCTCCAGGGCAAGTTCTTTCCGCTCGCCTAAAGTGAAGCCACCTCGGTCTAACGCCTGGAATAGTTTTTCATATTGGACAGGAGAGGAAATAACGGCAACCGAATTGTGATTCTTTGCGGCCCCACGCAACATGCTTGGACCACCAATATCAATTTGCTCAATGCACTCCGCATAAGAAGCACCTGATGCAATCGTTTCGCTAAATGGATAAAGATTTATAACAATCAAATCAAAGGGAGCGATATCTTGCGCAGCTATTTCCGCTAAATGTCCCGGGTTGGTTTGATCGGCAAGGATGCCTCCATGAATACGCGGATGCAGGGTTTTAACGCGCCCACCCATCATCTCCGGAAAGCCGGTATAACTTTCAACTGGAATTACCGGAATGCCAGCTTCGGCCAAAGTTTTCGCAGTAGAACCAGTAGAGAGAATTTCAACACCGCTGGAGGCTAATTTCTTACCTAATTCAACCAAGCCACTCTTGTCATAAACGCTGATAAGCGCCCGCGAGATCTTCTTAACTTCCATTAATTTTGCTCCGGAATTCCATCGGCTATAAATTTCTTAAGCGTCTCGACGATGAGCTTGCGTTCCACAATCTTAATCCGTTCATGAAGGGATTCCTCCGACTCCCCCGCTTGGATCACAACTTCTTCTTGAACTATAACTTTTCCAGTATCAACGCCAGCATCAACCCAGTGAACGGTAGAGCCCGTAACCTTCGTCCCGGCGGCAAGTGCATCGCGAACGGCATGCGCGCCTGGAAAATTTGGAAGTAGCGCCGGATGCGTATTAATGGTTGGGAACCTTGAAACGAATTCCGGTGGCAAGATGCGCATAAAGCCGACGCTGATGACAAGATCTGGCCTCAACTCTGAAACAGCTTCGATAAGTTCTTTGTTCCATTCATTGCGATCACTTCGCATTGGAATCAGTCTTGTTGGGATGCCTTCATGGCTAGCCCTTTTGAGAGCCATCGAATCCTTATCGGAAATCAAAGCCAAGTAGGTTAAATCTAATTCCGCATCAAAAATTGCTTGCGCAAGCGTTCCAGAGCCTGATGCTAAAAGTACGACCTTTAGTTCTCCCATTTAAATAGCGACTGACTTTGCATCTGACCGATGCAATAGAAGCTTAATGAAATGAGGTAGATAAACTCCAAAAACTAAAAGCAAGATTTGAACAACAATCACTTCCGCTGGAAGTTTCCACCAGGTTAATCCAACCGGGCTCATATCTTTTGTTATAAAACTTCCGCCAGATAAAAAAGTAAGTAACGTTAAAAGCAGAATGGCTGGGGCAAATTTTGAAATAAGCACAACCTGCTTAGCTTTCAAAGTTTGCTTTCCGGAAATTTCATATATTTGGACCAGCGCTAGCAGGAGAACCAAAAGTATTACGCCCAAGCCGAATAGCGCATTCTTTCCTGTTGGGAGCGCGCCTAACAAAGGTATCGCCGGAAGCGCCGCTAACTTAAAGTGGAATGGATCAATCTGGGTATTGGCTCCCATGGAAAAACCTAGGCCAAAAATATAAGAGATGGTCGCCAGCGCCAGATTCGGGAAGTAAAGAAGTTGCAATACAAGAAAGAGGATGCCACCAACCCAGCCTGGTTGTATAACAATTGCTACATCATTAACCACCTTGAAGTGTGCCATGAGTGAAATCGCATCAAGTACCAAGGCCAAACCAAAGAGAATTGTTGCTAAGTGCCAAATAAATTTAAAACTTCGCCACGTCGGCGTAGTGAAATCCAGTGAAGCAAATAGCGCTAAACCGCCTACATAAATCGGAACTAAATAGAGAACTGGCTTGATGCTGGTAGATGAGACAAATGCTGCGGCAATAGTTGCAATAACGGCATACCAAATGGTGACAAAGGACCTCGCCGCTCGCTCATTCGCTAGGAAGAGTGCACTTCTTGCAACGCCACTTCTAATTGCAAAAAATGGGAAGACTGCTGCGCCTATCGGTAAGTATGAAAGCGAACTTGGAATAAATGAGGGTGCTAACGCCAATTTAAAAGGAACTAGATGCGCACCAAGCCAAAGCCACAGTGCAGCTCGAATGGGATCGGTTGTATTTCCGCTTGCACTTCCCGCAGTCGCCCATGCAACTAGGGCGATGAAACTAATTGGGAAGAGCGTTAGGACAATGCTTCGAAGTGCCTGTTGAAAAGTTACTAGCAGGATTCGAAGCACTTGCTAATTATCCCTGATTATCTGGATCTGTTGATTTACTTGGCGTTATTCAGAATTTCGCGCATTAAAGCCGCAGTCTCACTCGGAGTTTTGCCGACCTTAACTCCGACAGCTTCAAGCGCAGTCTTCTTTGCAGCCGCTGTTCCGGATGAACCAGAGACAATCGCACCAGCGTGACCCATAGTCTTACCTTCTGGAGCGGTGAATCCTGCAACATATCCAACAACTGGCTTTGTTACATATTCACCAATAAATGCCGCAGCACGTTCTTCTGCATCGCCACCGATTTCACCGATCATTACGATCGCATCGGTATCTGGATCATCTTGGAATGCACGTAAGCAATCGATATGGGTTGTGCCGATAATTGGATCGCCACCAATTCCTACCGCGGTACTAAAACCGAAATCGCGGAGTTCGTACATCATTTGATAAGTAAGGGTTCCAGATTTTGAAACCAGACCAATTCTTCCTGGGCCAGTAATGTCAGAAGGAATGATTCCGATATTCGATTTTCCTGGGCTTATAAGTCCTGGGCAGTTTGGCCCAATCAAACGAGTTGTTCCCTTTGAAACTGCGTGAGCATAAAAAGCTGCAGAATCGTGAACTGGAATGCCTTCGGTGATTACAACGCAAAGTGGAATTCCTGAATCGATTGCATCAAGTACCGCAGCTTTTGCAAACTTTGGCGGAACGAATACCACCGAAGCATTTGCCCCAGTAGCAGCCATCGCCTCGGCAACGGTATTGAATACTGGAAGAGTTACGCCTTCGATTTCAACGCTCTGACCACCTTTGCCAGGTGTAACGCCACCAACAACCTTGGTACCTGACTTCAACATACGTCCGGTGTGCTTGGTTCCTTCAGAACCAGTCATGCCTTGAACTATTACTTTGGTCTGTTCATTAATGAAGATCGCCATTTACTTTGCCGCCAATTCTGCTGCCTTTGCAGCTGCGCCATCCATAGTGTCTAGTTGTTGCACCAGTGGGTGCGCTGCCTCATTCAATATACGACGGCCTTCCAAAACATTGTTTCCATCCAATCGGACAACGATTGGCTTAGTAGCTTTATCACCGAGAATTTGAAGTGCCTGAACAATTCCATTTGCAACAGCATCGCAGGCGGTAATTCCACCGAAGACATTTACAAAGACGCTTCGAACATCGCTATCGCCGAGGATGATTGAAAGGCCATCGGCCATAACTTGGGCTGAGGCGCCGCCGCCAATATCCAAGAAGTTTGCTGGTTTAACGTTGTATTTCTCGCCAGCGTAAGCAACTACATCCAAAGTACTCATTACAAGTCCGGCACCGTTACCAATAATTCCAACTTGGCCATCTAGTTTCACATAATTCAAATTCTTCTCTTTAGCAGCTGCTTCTAATGGATTTGCTGCTGCATGATCGACTAACGATTCATGGTTCGGATGACGAAATTCTGCATTGTCATCCAAGGTAACCTTGCCATCGAGGGCAACAACTTTGCCATCGCTGGTTTTAACCAATGGATTGATCTCCATCAAGGTTGCATCTTCAGCGACAAATGCAGCCCAAAGCTTAAGAAGGACATCTTCGACTTGGCCTGCAACATCTGCTGGGAATTGTCCACCGGCAACAATCTCGCGGGCTTTTTCTTTGGTAATTCCAACATTTGGATCGATACCAACTCGCGCTAACTTTTCTGGTGAAGTATGTGCAACTTCTTCAATTTCCATTCCGCCAGCAACCGATGCCATTACTAGAAAGTTACGGTTAGCTCGATCTAGCAAAATTGCTAAGTAATACTCGCTCTCAATTGGAGCTGCTTGCGCAATCATGACTTTGTGAACCGTGTGACCCTTGATATCCATGCCAAGAATTGCTGCGGCCTTTTCTTTCGCGTCGGCAGGTGACTCGGCAAGCTTTACACCGCCAGCTTTTCCACGGCCACCAACTTTTACTTGTGCCTTTACAACTACTCGACCACCCATTGATGCGGCAGCTTTCTCTGCCTCTTCAGGTGTGAATGCAACAGCGCCACCAAGCACTGGAACACCATGAGATTCAAAAAGATCGCGGGCTTGATATTCAAATAGATCCACGCACTACCCCATTCGAGTGATTAGAGATTTACGGCCAAATATTTAGTTAAATCTTAGTCGTTATTTAGAGCTTCTCTACCGGCGCATATCGAAGCAGCAATCGCTTCTCACCAAGTGAGCCAAAGTTGATCGTTGCTTCGGCCCGGTCGCCTTCGCCAACAACAGCTACAACAGAGCCAACTCCGAATGTGTCATGAGACACACGATCTCCCACGCCCAAGACCATGGTGTTCGAACTCTTCTTCCCAGTCGCCCGAGGCGCTGGAGTGAAGTGAGAAGTTTTCAAAATGCTTGAACGTGATGGTGCCGGTGCATGTTCATTCCATTCGATTAACTCTTCTGGAATTTCACTTAAGAATCTCGATGCTGGATTGTAGGAAGGCGCGCCCCACGCAGTTCGATATTCAGATCGCGAAAGATACAAACGTTCGCGCGCTCTTGTTAAACCTACATATGCCAAACGTCGCTCTTCTTCGATTTCAGACTTTTCGCCAAGGGTTCTGGAGTGCGGAAAAATTCCTTCTTCCATGCCAGTGAGGAAAACGGTTGGGAACTCCAAGCCCTTTGCTGTATGCAAAGTCATTAGTGTTACAACACCACCATGATCTTCGCCATCTGGAATTTGATCAGAGTCGGCAACGAGTGACACATCTTCCAAAAATCCAAGGAGCGAAATCTCTTCGCCATCTTCAACTTCGCCTTCTTCATATTCAACAGCTACAGAGACCAATTCTTGTAAATTCTCAACGCGGCTTTCATCTTGCAAATCATCGCTCTTTGACAGTTCGGCAAGTAAGCCAGATTGCTCTAATACCGCTTGGGCAATAACGGATGGCAAGGTCTTTGCCTCAACTAAGAATTGCAATGATGAGATCAAATGAACGAAATCATTTATTGCCGCGATAGATCTAGTGGGAATGCTTGGCACTTCAGCGGCTCGATTGAGGGCACTCCAAAAACTAATTGCGCTATCTCTTGCGAAGAGATCGACGGTATCTAGCGCCCGATCCCCAATGCCGCGCTTTGGAGTATTAATAATTCTGCGCAATGAAACTTCATCCTCTGGGTTTACTAAAACTCGAAGGTAGGCAAGAAAGTCTTTAACTTCCTTGCGCTCATAGAAACGTACCCCGCCAACTACTTTGTAAGGAATCGAAGATCGTAAAAATGATTCTTCAAATACACGCGATTGGGCATTTGTTCGATAGAAAATTGCGGTATCTCCGGGAGTTGAAACGTTCTCGTTACGTAATTTATTAATTTCTTGAATGACAAAATCGGCTTCATCATGTTCGCTTTCAGCAACATACCCCTTGATTAATGCACCTGTACCGGAGTCAGACCAAAGGTTCTTTGCCTTACGTCCCTCGTTATTTGAAATGACGGCATTGGCCGCGGAGAGAATATTTTGTGTTGAGCGATAATTTTGTTCAAGCAAAATTGTTTTAGCACTTGGGTAATCGGCTTCAAATTGCAGAATATTTCTAATATTGGCGCCACGAAAGGCGTAAATCGATTGATCCGCATCGCCCACTACACACAACTCGGCCAGTGGAATTCCTTCATGTTCTGTTCCCACAAGCTCCTTGATCAACATATATTGCGCATGGTTTGTGTCTTGGTACTCATCGACCAATACATGTCTAAACCTTGAGCGATAACGCTGGCGGCTCTCTGGATGACGTTGTAAGACTTCTACGGTCCTACCAATTAGGTCATCGAAATCCATGGCATTAGCCGAGGTCAAACGCTTTTGATAATGGGCAAATACTTCGGCCACAACTTGGTTAAATGCGTTATCAGCATGCTGAACAAAATCGGCTGGGCCTTGTAATTCATTCTTTGCTTGCGAAATTAAACCTGCAACTGCGCGCGGGGCATAGCGCTTTGGATCTAAATTCATATCTTTCATAACCAAAGTTATTAACCGCAGGCT
>DAIOGD010000055.1:0-7302 GCA_036745395.1 Candidatus Nanopelagicaceae bacterium
ATCGAACCATTTCCGGGTGAAGCCCACCTTGATCAATACTTAAAAGAAGTTGTTACAAGTGGATTACTAACGGCCACAACCGATACGACTGCTGCGGTCTCACAAGTTGATGCCGTTGTTGTGGTCGTTCCACTATTCGTTGATAACGATGGCGTACCTGATTTTGGTTGGATGGATGACGCCACCGCAAAGATTGCTGCTGGCTTAAAGCCAGGCACCTTGGTCTCATACGAAACAACCTTGCCAGTTGGCACAACTCGAAATCGCTTTGCCCCAGCCCTGGAAAAGGGTTCTGGGCTGGTGGCCGGAAAAGATTTCCATTTAGTATTTTCACCAGAACGAGTTTTAACTGGTCGAGTCTTTGCTGACCTTCGCAAATATCCAAAGTTGGTTGGTGGAATTAACGAATCATCGACTAAAGCCGGGATTGATTTCTACAACGCAGTTCTAGATTTTGATGATCGCCCAGATCTGACCGAGAAGAATGGAGTCTGGGATTTACTTACTTGTGAAGCCAGTGAAATGGCAAAGCTTGCTGAGACAACTTATCGCGATGTAAATATCGCGTTGGCAAACCAATTTGCGATCTTTGCCGAAGGTGCCAATATCGATATCGCTAAAGTAATTAGCGCTTCGAACTCCCAGCCTTATAGCCATATCCACCAACCAGGGATCGCCGTTGGCGGCCACTGCATTCCAATTTATCCACGTTTTTATCTTTGGAATGATCCAAAAGCAACAGTTGTTCGCGCCGCTCGCGAAGCAAATGCTGCGATGCCAGAGCATGCTGTCTCAATTTTGGCCAAGGAAATTGGCGATCTAAAAGGTAAGCAGGTTGCTGTCCTTGGAATTTCCTATCGTGGTGGCGTAAAGGAATCAGCATTCTCTGGCGTCTTTCCAACCGTCGAGAATCTAAAGAAGAGCGGTGCCACCGTTCTTGTAAATGATCCGATGTATACCGATGAGGAAATAACAAGCCTCGGATTCACTCCTTACAAACTCGGCGCTCTGGTCGATGCACTAATTTTGCAAGCCGATCACAAAGAATATAAAGAGCTTAAATCTTCTGACTTCCCAGGTGTCAAGGCAATCGTTGATGGTCGCCGCTACCTAAAGCCAAGTAATTTCGCAGGAATCAACTTCAGAGTGATTGGATCGCCGGCAGATGGCCGTTAAGAAAGCTGCAAAAAAGAGTACAAGAAAAATAGCAAAGAGAGCAACAAAGAAAGCGCCAGCTAAGAAGTCGGTTTCCAAAAAGGTAACACAGACGGCAATCAAGACGGTAGCCAAGAAAGCTACCCCAAAGAACTCCGTTACCAAACCGCGCGCAATAATGATCGTATTGAATGCGGTAACAAATGACTCTCGAGTATTAAAAGGTGCTTGGTACTTAGCCGATAAAGGCTTTGAAGTAATGATTCTTGGTATCTCGCCAAACAAGAATATTGATCACTTAAATGTTGGTCGCGCACATATTGTTAGAGTGCTTCGAAAGCCGCTCGTTAGTCGCGGTAATCGCTACATCAATGTCATCCGCAAGGCATGGCTGGCAACTATTGCCGAGTTACTTCCAACTCCTCGCGAAGTAACTCTGAAACCAATGGAGGATGCTCGTCGTGGCATGGTCCAAGCGGTAATAGATTTCAAACCGGATTTAATCCACGCCCAAGATTTCTCCGCGATCCCAGTTGCAGTGCAAGCGCATGACAAGATTCTTGCCCAGTCCGGGAAAGATGTACCACTTATTTATGATGCACACGAATTTCTTCCGGGCCAAGCAAATATTAAGCGCCCAATTAGACGATCACTCGTGGCGATGGAACGTAAGGCAATTTCAAAATTCCATCGCGTGGTAACGGTTAGCGAAATGATTGCCGATATGTTGCATGAGAATCATCGATTAGCCAAGCGCCCAGTTGTGGTAACAAATGATCCAGTGCTCGGCGCCGCTAGAAAACATAAGAGCGACCTACGTAAAGATATTGGCTTAGCGAAGAGTGTGCCGCTGATGGTTTATAGCGGCGGGGTTGCCCCCCAGCGCGGAATCATGGTTGCGGTTAAATCTCTTCCATCACTTCCAAAACATCATCTAGCAATTATGGCTCCGGGTTCAAATGCTCATCTAAAAGAGCTTGAAGCAATGGCAGCAAAGCTTGGTGTATCCGATCGCGTCCACGTACTTGGTTTTGTTGATAATGCCGAGGTAACTTCATACTTGAAGAGCGCCGATATCGGACTAATCATGAATACCCACCATGTAAACCACGAGCTTTCGACCCCGACCAAGTTCAGTGAATATTCACATGCTGGCGTGCCGATGGTGGTTTCCGATGTGAAATTCCTATCGCAAGAAGTTCGTCGTCTAGGTATCGGTGAGGTTTTCATCTCTGAAGACGTTCCTACCTTCGTTGAAGCTGTTAAGAAGGTAAGCGCTAACCCAGCGAAATATAAGAAGAATTTCACCAAGTCCTTCTTAAATGAACGAAGTTGGGAAGCGCAATCTGACAAATATGTTGATCTCTATATCGAACTGCTAGATCACGCGCCTAAGGAATTAACCTCAAGTGTCTTTAAGATTAGCGGTGGCGAATTGAAGACCGATCGCGAATCAATGGCAACTTTTTACGCTCGAACCATTAACTAAAGTTTTCTAGTAAAACCTTCGCTACTCGCTCGGCAGCATGACCATCACCATATGGGAGCGTCGTTGGTGATGTTGGTTTGGATCTAAGAGCGTTCTTTGCCAAGTCATTTGGCTCCGACAAAGTATTCCAACCATCAACCAAAGTCTCTGGCCACTCGGTTTCGGTTCGAATTGTGGTGCATGGGGTTCCGATTATGTAAGCCTCTTTTTGCAAACCACCTGAATCGGTTATTACACCGCGCGCATTTGCTACCAAATAAACCATCTGGCCGTAAGAGACTGATTTAACCGAGGTCACTGAACCACTTGAAAGATTGATTCCAAGTGCAGCAGCTTTTGCGGCAAGGCGAGGGTGGGTAATCAAAATTACCGGTGCGGGTAGTCCTTGCATCGATTCGATAATCGCTTTAATTCTGGTTGTGTCATCCGTGTTTTCGGCCCGGTGAATTGTGGCAACAAAATACTCTCCATCAACCAAATTAACCGATGATATTTCTGGACCAAACTCAGGCCTCTTTGAAGTGACCCGAACCTTAGTTTGCAAACAAACATCGACCATTACATCGCCAACCATCGCTGACTTTTCCGCCAAACCTTCTTTTGTTAGATGCTTAATCGCAACATCGGTTGGTGCTAATAAAAGATCAGCGGCGTGATCGGTCAAAATTCGGTTATGTTCCTCCGGCATTGCGCGATTAAATGAGCGAAGACCCGCCTCTAAGTGAGCAATCTTGATCTTCAACTTCACGGCTGCGATTGCGCCAGCAAGTGTGGAATTGGTATCGCCGTAAAGTAAGACTAAATCAGGATTAGTCTCTAAAAATATCTTCTCAAGTTTGATCATCATGTCCCCTGTTTGTTCGGCATGTGATCCACTTCCAACGCCAAGATTAAAATCAGGTGGCGAGATCTGCAATTCATCAAAGAAACTTTGAGACATCTCTGGGTCGTAATGTTGGCCGGTATGCGCGATTAAGTGTTCGATTCCAGCCTTTTTGAATGCATGATCAATCGGGGCCAACTTAACAAATTGTGGCCTGGCGCCAACGACTGAAATTACTTTCACAACGCCACCTTACAAGATCACACTCGAGATGCCCCCTATTTAGTGATTGGCATTTTCGACCTAAGTTAGAATTAAGCAATGATCTCCCGTCTAAAATCCAAAATTATTCAGCGAATTAAGGCTCTCGTAAAAGAAGAGCTCCACAACTATTTCACCTATTTTAAATCCCATCAACGCAAAGTCCTTATCGCTGTTTTGATCGGCGCTCTTGTTGTGACAGGTTCATTCTTTGCTGGGAAGCGAGTAGCGATTCACAGTGAAGATATCTATCAAGTCTTTCCAAAATTACCGACCTACGGCGCACTAAAGCCGGTCGATCCAACAACCTTTGACCAAAGCCTTACACAATCTGGATACCCTGATGGAGGTACCTTTGTAGATTCAAGTTGTGCGCCTCACTCGGGTGATTGGGTCAAGAGCGAGAATGCGAAGCCGGGTATTGGCATAACTATGGATGAGTTAACCAAAATGCACGTAACCATTCCATTAGGAAGCGCTTTTTGGCTTGATAAGAGTTCTGTTGGTTGTGGCGCAACTGTTGGCATTCATGCTTCGCTAATTGATAGAAATTCGCGAAAGGCCGAAGATGGTAAGCGGACTTTCCAAGTTATTAGAGTTGGCTGGTATGGCGGTGCTGGTGGAACTGAGGTTTGGCGTTCGGCTCCAGTCACTTTGGACTACCAGAAAGTGGGCAAACCAAAGAACGCTTATCGAACCGTGGAAACAAATTGGAAAACCACATTAAGTTTCACAATCGGAAACAATTGGACTCCTGGTTTTTATTTGGTTCTCTCGCGATCAAGTGATGGAACTATTGAAAGCTCCGCTCCATTAATCCTTAGAAGTCCAGTTGGAACATCGAACCTGGCTCTTATAAATTCAACCCTTACTTGGCAGGCTTACAATAATTTTGGCGGCCGCTCCCTCTACAGAGGACCTGGGGATACATCCAAGCAACAGTCAAATGAGCGAAGCCGCGTCGTTTCTTTTGATCGTCCGCTAATTGGTAGTGGCGAGCTTCTAGTGCAGCGGGATGCAATTCCGTTGGTGCAATTTGCCGAGAGCAAAGGATTTAATATTGACGAATTTGCTGATACCGATGTTCAGGAAAATCCCACATTAGTTTCTAAGTATCATGGCTTAGTTTTCGGCGGTCATCCGGAATATTTCACTCAGACTATGTTTGAAAGTTTCATTGCAGCTCGAAACAACGGAATTAATCTGGCTTTCTTCAGCGGGAATACCGCATATTGGCGCGCGCGCCTTTCGCCTTCCCCAACTGGCCCAGATCGACATGTCACAGTTTTCCGTTATTCAACCGAAGATCCGATTCGTGATAACTCGCAAACAACGATGCGCTATGAAGATCCAGTTATAAATCAACCTGGATCGTTGCTGACCGGTGAACACACGTCTGGAATTGGGGTAACTGGCGGAATAACGGCCGTTTCAATTCCAAGTTGGCTAAAGATTCCCGCTTGGACATCCATTAATGGTTTTGGATCTTTATCGGAAATCGAAGGTACGAAACCCAACGACATATCGGCGCCAAGAAAATACGGCGTAATTTTTCAAGGAAAGTTTCAATTCGCTCGAATTTCTGGCGACGAATCCGAAGTAACGAAAACAAATTCTGTAGCGCAATCTATTTGGTTTAAGCTGCCCTCAAACGCTGTGGTCTTCAACGCTGGTGTCAATCTGTGGGCGTGTAATCTAGAACTTAGTTGCCCGATCGCCAGCATCGATGATCGATCTCGGGAAAATCTTCAGTCTGTTACTGAGCAAATTCTAAATCTCTGGCAACAAAGTGATCTTGGAGCAAAAATTAACTAATTGTTTAAGTTTAACTCGGGTTATTTTCGTACTCTTTAAATTGTTTTATTTAATCGGAATTAAAAGCACGAGACCAGTAATAGCAATCGCCAAAACAATTGCCTGACTCAATATGCTCAACGCAGTTGCGCGATCTCTAGCTAAATCATCTTTATCGGCTACTTTTGACAATTCACCAAGTTTTCCGAAGTTAAAAGTTCCCATAAATCCAAATGCCAGACAGAATTTGCGGCGTGATTGAATCCAGCCAACTGCAAAAATCATCGCTGGAATAAATATTGAAGCGCGGGATGCTTTTGGATGGTGCCCAGATATTAAAAAGAAAGCTAGCGCAATTGTGAGTACTGCTCCGATTGCGGCAACACTTTGGCGACGGCGAATCTCGCCCGGTCCGATGTTGCAGACGCCAGGTTGGTAATTAGATGACATCGGCTTCTTCGTCCGCGAAAATTTCGTGATCATCATCGCCAGAACGTGAAACCCAATTGATCACAGATTTAAGTACGCCAAGTAGGACCGCAAATACTGCAAAGACGGCCAATAGTCGACGAACTGCTTTGATCATGAGATAAATGTACCCGAGAGTTTTGGTTCACTCAGGACTTTTTAAGTTTCGGCGCGTTAGCCCGCGTTTAGCGCTTGATCGATATCGGCCCAAAGGTCTTCGATATCTTCAATGCCTACGGCAATTCGAACGAGATTTACCGGAATTGTTGGACTCTCACTACCCCAGCGGTGACGCCGCTCCCAGAGAGTTTCCACCCCACCAAGTGAGGTTGCATATGTAACCAACTTCGAGGATTGGCATGCCTTATCGGCAGCTTCTGGGCCACCTTTAACATCGATCGATAACACTGCACCAAAACCATTCATAAAACTCTTAGCTCGTTCGTGATGCGGATCGGTTGGTAAGCCTGGGTAGCGAACTCGTTCAACCTTTGGATGGCTTGAAAGTCTTTTTGCCAACTCCATCGCATTCTCTTGAGCTTTAGCTAAACGTAAAGAAAGGGTGCGCATTCCTCGAAGTGCTAACCAAGCTTCAAATGGTCCTGGAATTGCACCGCCAAATTTTCTAATGTCGCCAAGCTTTGCCAGAAGTTCTTGGTTATTTGTTGAGACACTTCCCATCAAGATATCGCTATGGCCAGAGATAAATTTAGTTACCGAATTCATTGATAGATCGGCGCCTAGATCCAAAGGCTTTTGAATTAGTCCAGTTGAGAAGGTGTTATCTACTCCAACCAACACACCAACTTTCTTGGCTGCGGCTATAACGGCTGGAAGATCGCAAACTTCAAGTGCGGGATTTGTTGGAGATTCAATCCAAGCAAAGTCAGCACCCTCCAGTGCGGCAAGAACTTCATCTGTGTCGGAGACATCAACGTAGCGAACCTTGGCACCAGCAGCCTCTAGCTGTCGCAAAACGTTCATAGTTCCGGTGTAGCCATTTTTTGAGGCAACGATGCAAGCGGTTGCTGGAAGTAATCTAAAAATTGCTCCGATGGCAGACATTCCTGACGGGAACAATAAAGTTTTTCCATTTTCAAGAGTTTCAATTGCTGCTTCCAAAGCGCGCCAGCTTTGATTGCCAAATCGCCCGTAACCAACTTCGCCACCTGCATTAAAGGTTGAAGTTAATTCGATCGGTGTATTAAGCGCTGCATCAGCAGTGCGCTCGGGCCGTCCGGCAGCAACAACTTGAGAAGCTTCGCTCAGAGAATTTATAAATGCAGCTTCAGAGTTTGAATGGTCTTTACTC
>DAIOGD010000056.1:0-1489 GCA_036745395.1 Candidatus Nanopelagicaceae bacterium
TCTTCGGTTCCAAGTGTGTAGGCAACTTGTGAGAAAGAAGTTCCAGAGGCGTAAATGTGGATTGCTGGATTGGAACCCAGAACCATTTCGGCGATCGCCCAGCGAATTGATGGCGGAATTAAAGTTCCACCAATCTCTTCTGGTGCATCAATGCGCCACCATTCGTTATCCATGTAGGTGCGATAAGACTTAACAAAACTTTCTGGAAGTGTTACATCGCCCGTCTCTTTATTAAAGATGGTTCCTTTGCGATCGCCTTCGATAAAGCTTGCGGCCAAATCATTTTCGGCTAGGCGCTTAACTTCCTCGAGCATCCCCATCGCGGTA
This sequence comes from Candidatus Nanopelagicaceae bacterium, assembly GCA_036745395.1. Classification (GTDB taxonomy): domain Bacteria; phylum Actinomycetota; class Actinomycetes; order Nanopelagicales; family Nanopelagicaceae; genus AAA044-D11. The sequence goes on from DAIOGD010000056.1 coordinate 328, forward strand.
TCGCGATCGATATCTTTGTAAATTGATTTGCCCAAGATCGATTCCCGATCTAGAAGGTCAAAGAGACAGAATTCGATATCCCGCAGATTCGCTATGTAGTGGCCCATTGCTCAATAATGCTACTCGTCAGTAACTTAATCAAGCAGTGCGGAGGCGATAGGGTCGGCTCGTGCTACTAAGTGACCGCGATATTAAATCTGAGATCCAATCTGGCCGCGTAAAGGTCGAACCTTTTGATCCTGGGATGGTCCAACCATCATCAGTCGATGTTCGCCTTGATCGCTTCTTCCGAGTCTTTGAAAACCACAAGTACTCAGTAATCGATCCATCAATCGAACAACCAGATCTGACCCGCGAAGTCGAATGCGCCCCAGATGAGGAGTTCATTCTCCATCCAGGTGAATTCGTTCTGGCATCTACTTATGAAGTAATCACACTTCCAGATGACATCGCTGCTCGCCTAGAAGGTAAATCTTCACTTGGTCGCCTCGGATTACTTACTCACTCAACAGCAGGTTTCATCGATCCAGGATTCTCTGGACACATCACTCTGGAACTTTCAAATGTGGCAAATCTGCCAGTCAAACTCTTTCCAGGAATGAAGATCGGACAGCTTTGTCTCATCAAACTCTCATCTCCTGCAGAGCATCCATATGGTTCGGCACTATATGGTTCTAGATATCAAGGTCAACGTGGCCCAACGGCTTCGAAGTCTTGGTTGAATTTTCACAAATCTAAAATTCAATAAATATTTCTTAACGTTTAAAAATCAGGAGTCTTAAATGAGTTCCACAATTATTGTTCTTGGCGTCCTTGCACTAATTCTTATCTTCTTGGTTGCAAGTTATAACCGTTTGATTCGATTAAATGTCAGCGTCGATGAAGCATTCTCGCAAATCGAAGTTCAACTAAAGCGTCGCGCCGATTTAATTCCAAATTTGGTTGAAACCGTTAAAGGTTATGCCAAGCATGAAAATAGCGTCTTTGAAAACGTTGTTGCTGCCCGCGCGAAAGCTACGACCGCAACTACAGTTTCAGATGTTGCTGCCGCTGATGGCGCTGTAACACAAGCACTACGTGGTTTATTAGCGGTAACCGAGGCTTATCCAGATCTAAAGGCATCAGCCAATTTTCTATCGCTGCAAGAAGAGCTATCAACAAC
>DAIOGD010000056.1:1589-5810 GCA_036745395.1 Candidatus Nanopelagicaceae bacterium
CAGATCTAAAGGCATCAGCCAATTTTCTATCGCTGCAAGAAGAGCTATCAACAACGGAAAACAAAGTTTCCTTTGCCCGTCAGTTCTATAACGACAATGTGCGCTCGCTAAATCAATCCGTTAAGACATTCCCTGGAAATATCTTTGCTGGAATTGCAAAGGTTGTTGCGCGCGAGTTTTACGTCATTGACGATCCGCAAGATCGTAAGGCGCCAAACGTAAAATTCTAGGAATGAATAACTTTCGTTCACTCCAATTAGCCAACCAACGCAAAACCTTTGGGCTCTTGCTTGGCATGGCCGTTCTGGTCTTTGTAGTTATTTACGCGGTATTAACTTATTTCGGTAAAACCGGAGTTGGTTTAGTTCCCTTTGCAGTCGGTATGGCGCTTCTCTCTGTTTGGGGTTCGTATTACGCATCGGATTCGATTGTTTTAACGATGACTGGGGCAAAAGAACTTCAATATTCCGATAACCCAAAGCTCTTTGATTTAGTACAAGAAGTTTGTATTGCTAGCGGTTTAAAGATGCCGAAGGTAGCAATCGTTGAAGATTCGGCTCCAAATGCCTTTGCAACCGGACGAAATCCCGAGAAAGCGTTGATTGCCTTCACAACTGGAATCTTAGATGTGATGGATCGCGATGAATTGCAAGGTGTAATTGCCCACGAGCTTTCACATGTTAAAAACCGCGACACTTTGGTTTCGGCAATCGCTGCGACAACCGCTGGCGCAATCGCACTCTTAAGCGATTTCATAATGCGAATGATGTGGTTTGGTGGTGGCCGCGATCGAGATCGCGATAATAATCAAAATCCGATTGCGCTTGTTGCTTCGCTAATTGTTTTAATTCTGGCGCCGCTTGCAGCACTTCTCTTACGCTCGGCAATTTCTCGCCGCCGAGAAGCGCTAGCCGATGCCACCGCGGTTTCATTTACCAGAAACCCAGCTGGCCTTAGAAAAGCACTTGAAGTACTACAACGCGATTCAACCGTTGTTAATCAACGCTCTACCGCGGTTGCACATATTTGGATTGAATCACCATTGGATGATTCATCGGTTTCAAAGTTATTTGCTACTCATCCACCACTTGCCGAAAGAATTGCAACACTTCGGGCGATGGAAGCCAATCCAACTAATCCAAATTAACCCAAATTAATTAGCGATTGGAAAGTGCAGCGTAAAGGCCGCACCAGAACCAAGTTTTGAATCTACGCTAACGTTTCCACCATGTGCCTTCATCACGGCATCGACGATTGCTAAACCAAGACCGCTACCTTCACCACTATTTCTAACTCGCGAAGGATCTGCTCGGAAGAATCTTTCAAAGATTCGCTTCTGGTCATCATCACTCAAACCAGGACCATTGTCACTTACGGAAATTGTTGTTTCGCTATCGCTTTGAGAAATATCAACTGTGATCGTGGCGCCGGTTGGAGTGTGTGTTCTTGCATTAGCTAACAAGTTTGCAACCACTTGATGAATTCGCATTGAATCGCCCAAAACAAAAACATCTTCACTTGGTAAATTAAATTTGATTTCATGGTTCGGGCCAGCAACCTTTGCTGACTCAACGCATTCGGCAACCAAATGATTGATATCAACTGGATCTTTGGCAAAAGTAGGAGTCTGATCTAACCGAGCAAGCAAGAGTAAATCTTCAACAAGTGAGCTCATGCGAATTGATTCATTTTCAATTCGGCCAACAAGTTCTTTAACTTTATCTTCACCAGAAACCGCACCCTGGCGATGCAATTCGGCAAAGCCGCGAATTGCGGTAAGCGGTGTCCGAAGTTCGTGACTAGCGTCAGCAACAAAGCGGCGTAAACGCTCTTCAGATTCGCGGCGCACAGCAAATGATTCTTCGATTCGGGAAAGCATCGCATTTAGCGAACCAGTTAAACGACCGACTTCGGTCTTTGGGTTCACCTCTGGCAGACGGGCCGATAGATCGCCTTCGGCAATTGCCGCAGCGGTATCTTCAATTTTATGTAGCGGGCGCAAACTAAGTTGAATCAAAGCCCAACCAATAGCTGCGATAAATATCAAAGCAAAGAGGCTAATCAAAATATAGAAAAGGGTTAATTGGCCAAGGGTCTTATCAACTTCCGCCAAAGAAAGTGAAACCACAACGGTTCCAACACCAGAAGGTAAAAGCTTGGCAACAACTCGAACTGGTGATTGGCCATTCTCGCCATCTAAAGTAAATGGCTTACCTTGATGCGAAACAACTTCGGCCGGAGTTAATTCTTTAAAGATATTTGTAGAAGCGCTTTCAGAGATATCCCCGCCCAAGTGGCCAACTACTTCGCCAGTTAAATCAAGCAAGGTAACGCGTACTTGTGTTGGTACTGCGCCTAATGGTCGAACCGGTCTAAAACCTTGGCCATCATCGCCGCCACCATTTGCATTTGGATCAATACCCGCGCGATCAAGGCGCATCAAGGAATTACCGGTGATGGTGGTTAATTGAGAATCAACTTCTTTAATTAGAAATGATCTAAGAAGGGTTCCGGCTGCAAAATCCGAAGTGATAATTGCGATCGCCGAAAGTGAAATAGTGGCAAGAATTAATCGATTGCGAAGCGACCAATTAGAGATGCCGACTTTACGAGCACTCCCGGATTTCACTTCTGAAGTTTACTTTACTTAGTGGGCGCAATACGCATGCGATAGCCAACACCGCGAACGGTATGAATTAGCGCTGGTTCGTAGATATCAATCTTCTTTCGAAGGTATGAGACATAGGTTTCAACGATTCCAGCATCGCCACGGAAGTCATATTGCCAAACGTGATCCAAGATTTGCGACTTACTTACAACGCGATCGGCGTTGATCATCAAATAGCGAAGAAGCAAGAATTCGGTTGGGGAAAGTTCAATTAGATTTCCTGCTCGACGAACTTCATGGGTTGCTTCATCCAATTCAAGATCGGCAAAGCGAATCTTCTCTTCATCTACTGCGCCTTCAACCGCGCCTATGCGACGTAGAAGTGCCCGCAAGCGCGCAACCAATTCTTCCAAGCTAAATGGCTTTGTTACATAATCATCGCCGCCAATAGTAAGACCTTGGATCTTGTCTTCGACGGTATCTTTTGCAGTTAAGAAAAGGACGCCAACGTTGTGGCCATCTTGGCGAAGTTGGCGACAGACATCAAAACCATTTTGATCTGGCAACATCACATCGAGAATTAATGCATCAGGTTTAAATTCTTCGGCGACGCGCAAAGCTTCAGATCCCGATGCCGCGGTACGAACATCAAAACCTACAAAGCGAAGGCTGGTGGCAATTAGGTCGCTGATATTGCTTTCATCATCAACGACAAGAATGCGAGATGTTTGTGATGTTTCTGGGGTTGCGGTGAGAGCTGCGGTCTTTGTCATGTCTGAAGAATCCACTTCAAGGCTGGGAGATTTCTGAGAACGAGCCGAATTTACCCTACGATTTTTGGACGGAGTTATCCCCAGAAGTTATCCACGGTGTGGAGAATTACAGACGTGTAATTAGTTGAGAGAATTTAGCGCCAGCGAGTGGCGAGCGTAAATCCAGCGGCGATAAAGCCAAAGCCGCAGACCATATTCCAGGCATCGATGCCAGGGATTGGGTACTTGGTCGCGCTTACGTAGAAGATGACGATCCAGATTAGGCCGGCGATAAAGGCGGCGACCATCGTTGGAGCAAGCCACTTTGGACTCTCGGCTGGGAGAGCTGGTGCATGGGCCACAGTTTCTGGCACATAGGTCTTCTTCTTTTTACGTCCACGTGATTCAGGCATGGTCGAAGGTTACACCAGAAAATCCCCACCACAATAAGCCCGTGGAAACTACCTCGGATTATTCAACGGCGATCTCGTGGGCCGATGAAATTTATGGCCCAGTAAATACCCCGCGTTTTTATATTCCACCAAAACGTTTTGCTAAAGCGGTCCGCGATGGCGCGAACTTTTCCTACATCTTGCAACCCGATTCTTCCGGCGGGATGAAATATGGCCAGGCATTTGGCACAAACCCTCCGATTGCCGGTGATTGGGATAAGTGCGCACTCGATGCACCGGATGCAGAAATTTGTGAGAAATTTATTGAAAATAAAATGGTCGCGAAAAACCAGTGGGATTTCTATGCCGCACAGACCCAGGACTTTGGCACAACTTTTGAAGAGTTAAAAGATGATCAATTTATTGCAGACTTTTTGGCAACGAATACCGAATCAACTTCCGTAACACC
>DAIOGD010000056.1:5910-7163 GCA_036745395.1 Candidatus Nanopelagicaceae bacterium
TGCGGTTTTAAATTACTTTCTAACTTCACTAATTACTTCTCAGAAAGCTGGCTCGAGCGTAACCAATGAAACTTCGGGTGGCGAAGCAACCCGAATTCGCGCGAAGGGACTAGTTCCCATCCCAGCACTTACATGTAACCAAGGTTGATCAGCTTCGCGAGTAAGCCCGCGAGCACGCCAATTAGGTAGATCGCAATTGGTTGTTAACGCTTTGCTTTCGCCAAACCAAGGTAAGCGAACTTGTCCACCATGGGTGTGGCCAGCAAAAATTAAATCCAAGTCATCTTTAGACATCGCTTCGATAACTCGCATGTATGGGGCGTGCGTTACTCCGATTGCCAGATCGGCTTTCTTATCTGACATACCAGCAACTTCGGAATAGTTATCGCGATTTAAATGGGCATCATCGGTACCGCGGGCTTCAATCGTTGTGTCATTTATTTTCAATATTGCGCGACCATGATTTAAATCAAGCCAACCCAAGCCAGTTAATGACTTTTGCAATCCTTGCCAATCCAAATCGGGGCCAAGCTTTCGCTTCCCATGATCCTTCATTAAATACGAGAACGGATTCTTTGGTTTTGGCCCGTAATAATCATTAGAACCAAAGACAAAAAAGCCTGGCAGATCCAACAAATCACCAAGAGCCGATAGAACAACCGGGACCGCATCTTTATGCGCCAGGAAATCTCCAGTACTAATTACTAAGTCGGGTGCTAGTTCGGAAAATGAATTGATATCCGCGATCTCTTTTTTGCGGGCCGGAGTTAGGTGCAGATCCGAGAAATGCAGCACGCGAATCGGCCGGTGCTTGGCAGGCAGCAACGGCACCGAGACTTCGCGTAGTTTGTAACTCATAGGCGTGAGAAGATACCGCTATGGGACTAAAAGAGACACTTCAAAGCGATTTAACCTCGGCAATTCGCAGCCGAGATGAAGTTACCTCCGGAACTATTCGGATGGTTTTAGCTGCAATTACCAATGAAGAAGTTTCCGGCAAAGCAGCCCGCGTATTAACCGATGCCGAAATTATTACTGTGCTATCCCGTGAAGCTAAGAAGCGTCGTGAAGCAGCCGAGGCATATAAAGATGCTGGCCGCGCAGATAAGGCCGAAGCCGAAACAAATGAAGGCAAAGTAATTGCGAAATATCTTCCGGCCCAATTAAGCGAAGATGAAATTAAGAAAATTGTCGCCGATGCTGTCGCCGAAGTTGGCGCAACCGGTCCACAAGATATGGGCAAGGTTATGAAG
>DAIOGD010000057.1:0-7126 GCA_036745395.1 Candidatus Nanopelagicaceae bacterium
AACCAAGATTGATTAATTCGCGCTTTAGTAATTCCCGTTCAGTTCTAAGTAGATCGACCTGTGCCAGAAGTTCTTCGGAATTTTCCAAGGCCACGATTGCAAGCGCCTGAGTTTGTGCGCTCAAGTGATAGGGCAAGCGAGTAACCAAGCAAGCATCTATGACTGAAGGGTGAGCTATCAAATAACCGACGCGTGCGCCTGCGAAAGCGAACGCCTTCGACATCGTGCGAACCACAATCACATTCGGATAATTAGCAATCAACGAAACAGCGGATTTTTCATTTGAGAACTCTTCGTACGCTTCATCAACTACCAATAGCCCATTTACTTCCAAAGCGGCACTGGCCAATCTTTCAATTTCAAGGATTGAAAGAATCGTTCCGGTCGGATTGTTCGGGGTTGTGACAATAGTTATTGATGGCTTGTTGGCGCTTATCTCTTTAAGTGCAGCTTCGGTATTCAATGTGAAATCCGAGTTGCGCTTAGCTTCGATCCACTTAGTTCCTACAACTTTGGCTATAAGTGGGTGAACCGAATATGAGGGAGTAAATCCTAAGATTGTTCCTCCACCAAAGGCCAAGAAGAGCGTCTGCAGAATTTCATTGCTGCCATTTGCAGCCCAAATATTTTCAAGAGCAAACGTGGTTCCAACTCGCTTATTTATGTATCCGGCCAGCTTCTCCCGAACTTTGGTTGCATCTCGATCCGGATAGCGATTTAAGCCATGGAGCACTGGGCCAAGGGCGCTAATCATTTTCTCGACTAATGCTTCCGGTAATTCAAATGGATTCTCATTTGTATTTAGTGCAACAACATCTTTCATTTGCGGTGCGCCATAAGGTTTTAAATCCTGTAAGTCAGGACGAAGCGGAAGCCAAGTTGGCCAAGTGCCCTCTTTATTTGGCGCCATTGCCCGGTTCCTTCAAATTCGATAAACGTACGGCCATTGCCTCACCATGGGCTGGAAGGTCTTCTGACTTAGCTAGCAGAATTACATTCTCTGCAATCTCAGAAAATGCTTTCTGGTTATAACTAATAAAACTAACGCCCTTGAGAAAAGTTTGAACAGATAGCCCACTTGAATGGCAAGCGCATCCACCAGTTGGAAGAACGTGGTTTGAGCCAGCGGAATAATCACCAAGCGATACTGGTGAAAATCTTCCTAAGAAAACCGCGCCAGCATTTCGGATTTGCGCAGAAACGTTAGCCAAATCCTTCACTTGAAGTTCTAGGTGCTCGGCGGCATAAGCATTAACGACATCGATTCCTTGCGCGATATCACTAACTAGAACTATTGCTGATTGTTCTCCCGAAAGTGCTGTGCGAATACGTTCTGAGTGTTTGGTAGCACTGACTAACTTCGTCAATTCTCTACTGACTTCTGCTGCCAACTCAGTAGATGGCGTTACCAATACGGCTGCCGCAATTACATCGTGTTCTGCCTGGCTGATTAAATCGGCCGCGACTTCACTAGCGATCGCACTTTCATCTGCAAGCACTGCAACTTCAGTTGGACCAGCTTCAGAGTCAATTGCAATCTTTCCACGGAGCGCACGCTTTGCCGCAGCTACATAAATATTTCCCGGGCCAGTAACTAGATCAACGCTCGGGCAAACTCCCTCAACTCCATAAGCAAACATTGCAATTGCTTGCGCTCCCCCAATTGCGTAGACCTCGTCGATACCGAGCAAGGCGCAAGTGGCGAGAATTGTTTTATTCGGATAGCCGTTGTTGTTTTTCTGCGGCGGTGAGGCAATCGCAATGCTTGGAACTTTTGCAATCTGCGCCGGCACGACATTCATGATCACCGAACTTGGGTATACCGCGTTACCTCCCGGAACATACAAACCAACTCGGTCAACTGGAATCCACTTATGAGTGACTTCTCCGCCATCTACAACAACCGTAGTTTTTTCAGTTCGCAATTGATCGGCATGAACTTTTCGAACCCTTTTGATCGCTTCTTCTAAAGCAAGTTTCACCTTGGGATCCAATTCGCCAAGCGCTGAAGCAATCACATCTTTAGGTACTCTGATTGAGATAGGAGCAATACCGTCGAATTCTTTTCCAAGTTGGATCAAATCTGATTCTGTAGCTTTTGAAACTCGATCTAAAATCGGCGCAATTGCCGCAGTCGCCGATGCAACATCTAGTACGGCGCGGGGCAACTTCTTTTGATACTCGGACTTGGTTAGGGCTTTGCCACGTAGATCGATTGTCCTAATTTCTACGGGAAGCATTGACTAATTCTAATCTAGTCAATGTTGGCCCGGAGCCGAAATATTTAAGGTGAAAGGACTTAAACCAAACAATCCGGGCCGAGGATCGACTTCAAGTCAGCGCTCAGGCTTGGCGATGCCGTGACGCGAAGCTCATCCCCTAATTTCATAACCAAACTCTTCTTTCCATCATCCAGTTTTAAATGAACATCGCGCTTTCCTGGATGGGAACGCAAAATTTCCTTGATGCGATCTACAACTGGCGGAGTGCATCGTACGGTTTCCATGCTGATCACAAGTGGACCGGTAGGCGCCGCGCTTACATCGGGAGTACTCAGATCAAGTGCCATAAGTCTGGGTTGTTCTTCGCGCTTATCGACTCGGCCCCTAATTACGACAATTCGATCATCCACCAAACTCATGGCAAATTGTGAATAGGTTTTGGCGAAGAACATAACGTCTACTGCGCCTTCTAAATCCTCAACTGTGACAATCGCCCAAGCGTCACCAGTTCGGGACACTTTTCGTTGGATCTGAGTTATTAAGCCGCCAATATTTACAATCTGTTCGTGTCCGACTGAATCTTCGCCGATCTGACTAATTGGCATATCAGTCGCTGCTCTTAATAAATGTTCAACGCCAAGTAATGGGTGGTCTGAGACATACAAACCAAGCATCTCTCGTTCATAACTTAAGAGAACAGCCTTCTCCCATTCTTGTTCTGGAATATCAACTTCAACGCCTGAGACGGTCGAAGGATTTTCTGAACCTGCGCTTCCAAAGAGATCGAATTGACCGATAGATTCCGCCCGCTTAGCTTCGATTACCGAATCAATCGCTTCCAAGAAAATTAATGAGAGCCCCTTACGTGGGTGGCCCAGTGAATCAAAAGCGCCAGCCTTAATTAACGATTCAATAGTCTTCTTATTGCATACGATTGCATCTACCTTTGCTAAGAAATCACCAAAGTTTTGATAGCGACCTTTCTCAGATCGATTAGCGACGATGGATGCAACGACATTCTCTCCAACGTTTCGGATAGCAGTAAGGCCAAAGCGAATATCGGTTCCAAGCGGGGTGTAGTCACCTGTCGATTCATTTACATCTGGTGGTAATACCTTGATGCCCATTCGGCGACATTCATTTAGGTAGAGCGCACTCTTATCTTTATCATCGCGAACGCTGGTAAGAAGAGCTGCCATATATTCGGTTGGGTAATTAGCCTTTAGATAGGCGGTCCAATAAGAAACGATTCCATATCCGGCGCTATGCGCGCGGTTGAAAGCGTAATCCGAGAACGGAATTAGTGTTTCCCATAATTTATCAATTGCTGACTTTGAAAAACCATTCTCGGTCATGCCCTTTTCAAAGTTCACATATTCTTTATCAAGAATCTCTTTATTCTTCTTACCCATCGCCTTACGCAATAAATCTGCACGACCAAGACTAAATCCCGCTACCTTTTGCGCGATTGCCATTACCTGTTCTTGATAAACAATCAATCCATAGGTGTCATCGAGGATCTCGGCAAGTGCTTCCTTTAATTCAGGGTGAATTGAGGAAACTTCTTGGCGCTTGTTTTTTCGATCGGCATAATCATTGTGCGCATTAACACCCATAGGTCCTGGGCGGTACAAGGCGATTACAGCTGAAATATCTTCGAAGGAATCTGGGTTCATTTGGCGAAGTAGCGCACGCATAGGGCCACCATCGAGTTGGAATACGCCTAGCGTTTCACCGCGTCCAAGCAATTCGAAGGTCTTTGGATCATCCAATTCCAAATCTTCTAACTTCAAATCAACGTTTTTATTTGCCTTGATGTTTAAGAGGCAATCATCGAGCACTGATAGGTTTCGAAGACCCAAGAAATCCATCTTAAGAAGGCCAATGGATTCGCAAGCTCCCATATCGAATTGCGTAATTATTGCGCCGTCGGAATCACGTCGATGAATCGGAATTACATCTAACAAAGGCTCGCGACTAAGGATTACTCCCGCAGCATGCACACCCCATTGACGCTTAAGCCCTTCCAAACCGCGGGCGGTATCAACAATTCGTTTTGAATCTGGATCGGTTTCATAAAGAGTTCGAAACTCGCCAGCCTCGCTATATCGATCATTCTCTGGATCAAATACTCCTGAAAGCGAAATATCTTTCCCCATTACCGTGGGCGGAAGCGCCTTCGTTAACTTGTCGCCAAATGCATATGTATAACCAAGAACTCGCGTTGAATCTTTCAAAGCCTGCTTCGACTTAATAGTTCCGTAAGTAATAATTTGCGCAACGCGATCATCGCCATATTTGGCCGTCGCATATGCAATCATCTCCGAACGTCTACGTTCGTCGAAGTCCAAATCGATATCTGGCATCGAAATACGTTCTGGGTTTAGGAAACGTTCAAAGAGTAAGCCATGCTTAATCGGATCTAGCGCAGTGATTCCTAAAACATATGAGACTAAGGAACCGGCCGCTGAACCGCGACCTGGACCAACGCGAATACCGACCTTTCTGGCGTGGGCACATAGATCTGAAACCACCAAGAAATATCCGGGGAATCCCATTTTGATCATGACATCTAATTCATAATTAAGCCGCTCTTGATAATTAGCTGGAATCTGATTTCCAAGTTTTGCAGCTAGGCCAGCATTTGCTTCTTTTCGAAGCCAACTATCTTCGGTCTCACCCTTGGGGACCGAATACTTCGGCATCAGATTTTCATCCTCGCGCATCGTGATCTCACAACGTTCGGCAATAATTAAAGTGTTGTCGCATGCCTCCGGAATATCGGCAAAGATCCGGCGCATTTCGCTGGCGCTCTTTAGGTAAAACTCTGAGTTTTCAAATTTAAATCTTTTTGGATCAGCCAAAGTTGAACCCGATTGCACACATAGGAGCGCTTCGTGAGCTGGTGCATCTTCTAATTTTGTATAGTGCAAGTCATTGGTTGCTAACAATGGAAGACCAAGGTCCTTCCCTAGCTTAAGCAAATCCTTCTTAACGCGATTTTCAATATCAATGCCATGATCCATAATTTCCAAAAAGAAATTCTCTTTGCCAAAAATATCCCGAAGTTCACTCGCCGCCTTCAGCGCCTCTTTATATGCGCCCATGCGCAATCTGGTTTGAATTTCCCCGCCCGGGCATCCCGTTGTTGCAATGATTCCTGTTGCATATTTGGAGAGAAGTTCTCGATCCATGCGCGGCTTGTAGTAATAGCCTTCCAATGAAGCGAGCGATGAAAGCTTGAATAGATTGGAAAGACCTACATTATTTTCAGCCAAAAGCGTCATGTGGGTATACGCCCCACCGCCAGATACATCGTCTTCGCCGCCGTCGGCCCACTTGACTCGGAATTTATCGAATCGAGATTCCGGTGCCACATAAGCTTCAATTCCAATAATTGGTTTTACGCCAGCTTTACGAGCCTTCTTATTGAAATCGTAGGCACCGAAAACATTACCGTGATCGGTAATGGCAATCGCGGGCATCTCCTCTTTCGCTACTTGAGCGACAAGTTCATCAACACGTGCGGCACCATCGAGCATTGAGTACTCGGTATGCACATGGAGGTGGACGAAACCTGGTTCTGCCGACATTTATGGGAGATTACTACGCAGCTAATTGCCCTGAGCGTTATGGGCGAGAATTTCTAATGAGCGTGTCAGATCCGCTGGGTACTCAGAGAAGAACGAGACCTGCTCGCCGGTTGCCGGATGGCGAAATGACAGCTCTCTGGCATGTAGCCAAGGGCGGGAAATCTCAAGTCGATCGGCAATAGTGTGATCAGCGCCGTAGGTAAGGTCACCAACTAAGGGATGGCGAAGCGCGGAAAAGTGGACGCGAATTTGATGAGTACGTCCAGTTTCTAATTCGATTTGAAGTAGGGAAACTGCGGGAAATAATTCCAACGCCTTATAGTGAGTAATGCTTGGCTTGCCATCCGTCACAACCGCGAATCGATAATCTTCTTTTGGGTGGCGATCGATCGGCGCATCAATGGTTCCTTCTGATGGATCCATATGACCTTGAACTAAAGCGTGATAGACCTTTTTCACGGTCCGATCACGAAATTGTTGTTTTAGATCGCTGTAAGAATTTTCATTCTTTGCAATAACCATCAATCCGGTAGTTCCAACGTCGAGTCGATGAACGATTCCTTGGCGTTCGGCGGCGCCACTGGTCGCGACCTGATAACCAGCAGCAATAACGCCACCGATGACGGTTGCATCGCGCCAACCAGGGCTTGGATGTGCGGCAACTCCAGCTGGCTTATCTACAACTATTACATCCGCATCGTCGTAGACAATCTTCAAGCCCGAAATTGGAGTTGCAACCAATGCTGGTTCGGCCTTAGCTGCGGGCATAAGAACGGAAATCGTTTCACCAGAACTAACCTTGTCAGACTTACCTAAAACTCTTTTCCCAATAGTTATTTCACCGGCTTCGATAAGCGTTACAACAGTTGAGCGCGAAAGTCCGAGCAACCTTGAGAGTGCGGCATCAACCCGCTCTTTATCGAGTCCCTCTGGGACAATTAGATGTTTCTCTTCGCGATCCATTTATTTAACGACCATTCTTTAAAGTCTTTAAAGGTATTTTCTTCCATCGAAGATAGAGGATTATCGCGGCGCCTATTACGACTGAGGCATCTGCAATGTTGAATGTAGGCCACTTCGAGACTTTGATCCAATCGACTACTGCGCCCTGCAAGCCGCCGGGAGCCCTGAAGATTCGATCGGCTAGGTTGCCAAAAATTCCACCCAAAACTATGCCAAGGGCCAATGCCCACTTTGAATCATTAATGCGGCGACCAATCCAGAGAATTGTTGCTGCCACAGCAATTGCAAAAGTTGAGAGAAATATTGTCTTGCTAGTTGCCAAGCTAAATGCCGCACCTTTATTGAAGG
>DAIOGD010000058.1:0-7125 GCA_036745395.1 Candidatus Nanopelagicaceae bacterium
CAAGACCGGTGCACTCGGCCGCTATGCGAGCCCTCCGTGGGCAAACTTACCTGCTAATGCCTTATGCAGGCAATTTGATGAGTTCTTCGATCACCTTAGCAACGCCATCGGCCTCAATTGGCTCGGCGACAAACTTCGCATACTTAGCGCCATCGGGATGGCCATTCGACATCGCCCATGAGCGAGATGCCCAAGAGAGCATTGAGAAATCATTTGGATTATCGCCAAAGGTGACGCAATCATCAGCGCCAAGACCAGCGCGTGCTGCCATCTTTGCAAGTGTTGCACCTTTGCTTACTCCGATTGCAGAAATTTCAATTAGTGCATCGCCTGGTGCTGAGTGAGTGATTGTTGCCAGATCACCAGCTACACGTTGTGCAATTTCGAGCATTTGATCAGAATCAATATCTTCACGAGAACAACGAGCCATCATCTTAAATGCCGGTTGGGTGGCAAGTTCTTCAATACTTTCGACGCCAACGTTATCGATTCCTAAATCCCAATTTGGAACGTAATTCTTTTCGCGATGGAAATGTTGATCAAACTCGATCGCAAAATTTATGCCCTTGATGTTTTCGCGAAGGCGCTTGGTTATTTCAAGTTGGTTCTCTATCGGAATTAACCATTCTTCAAGAACTTTTGAATTGGCTAAGTCGTAAAGAAGCGCGCCATTGGCACAAATCGCATTTACAAAACCGAAGGCTTCTCGAATCTCCGCCATCCAGCGCGGTGGTCGACCGGTAACAAAGAAGATTTCGATACCCATTTCATGCGCGGTCTTAAATGCATTGATAGTTCTGTCGGAAATTTCACCGTAATGTCCGACGATTGTTCCATCTAGATCTGTTGCAATTAACTTTGGGCGATTACCCGGAATACTCACGCGCTCACCAATTTATCTACACCCAAGAATGGGCGAAGAGCTTGTGGCACATTAACTGAACCATCTGGGTTTTGATGGTTCTCAAGGATTGCAACAATCATGCGGGGAATCGCAACCAAGGTGCCATTTAGTGTTGCGACTGGCTTGGTTCCATTCTCATCGCGATAGCGAATATTTAAGCGACGAGCTTGGAACTCGGTGCAGTTCGAAGTACTAGTAACTTCACGATAAGTGCCTTGGGTTGGAATCCATGCTTCGCAATCGAACTTGCGGATCGCACTTGCACCAAGATCGCCCGATGCAACATCGATGACTCTAAATGGGATCTCCATCGCCTTAAGGAAATCTTTCTCCCATTCAAGCAAACGTAGATGTTCGGCCGCGGCTTCTTCTGGCTTAATAAATGAGAACATTTCAACTTTATCAAATTGATGGACGCGAATAATTCCGCGGGTATCTTTGCCATAAGTTCCAGCTTCGCGACGGAAGCAAGATGAATATCCGGCATAGCGAATTGGAAGGTTGTCGATGATTTCATCCATGTGATACGCAGCTAATGGAACTTCACTTGTACCAACTAAATAAACATCATCTTCTTCTAGGTGATAAACATTTTCCGCGGCCTGGCCAAGGAAACCAGTACCTTCCATGGCTGGTGGCTTAACTAGAACTGGTGGAATTACTGGAATAAATCCAGCTTTTGTTGCGGAAGAAATTGCGTAATTAACTAGCGCGAATTCAAGAAGCGCACCTGGTCCGGTTAAGTAATAAGAACGAGATCCGGCAACCTTGGCACCGCGTTCGGTATCAATCGCCTTAATGATCTTGCCAATTTCAACGTGATCTTTTGGTTCAAATCCTTCTTTTGCAAAGTCGCGTGGTGTTCCAATTTCTTCGATTACAACGAAATCTGCTTCGCCACCTATTGGCGCCTTTGGATCAATTAAGTTTGCAATCTTCAGAAGTAATTGGTGAGCAACTTCTTCTGCTTCCGCCCGCTTTGCATCTGCTGCTTTCACCTTTGCCGCAAGATCCTTTGCTTTCTCGAGGATCGCCGCCTTCTCATCGCCCTTTGCTGCGCCAACAGATTTAGAGAGAACATTTTGTTCGGCGCGGATGGTTTCGAACTCGCTGATAGCGGTGCGCGCAGCCGCATCTGCTGCAATAAGTTGATCTACAACGGCAGTATCTTCACCGCGAACTTTTTGTGAGTTGCGAACAAGATCTGGGTTGTCGCGAAGTACTTTTAGATCAATCACGAGGTCAAGCCTACCCGTGGATAGGAACCGAGAAAGCGAATGTCTTCGCAGATCGCGCGGACTCCTTCGATGGCATCGTGTACCCGCGGGTCATTTATATGACCTTCTGCATCAATAATGAAGTGATAGTGCCCAAGTTCGCGGCCAGTAGGACGTGATTGAATGAAAGTTAAGTTCACTTCACGTTTTGCGAATTCGGTGAGAATTTCAAGAAGTGCACCGGCATGGTCTATTCCAATAAAAGCAGCGAGCGAGGTTCGATCATTTCCAGTTGGAGCTGGAAGTGTTCCTGGTTTTTCTACAACTACAAAGCGGGTTACAGCTCCTTGGTTATCGCCAATATCTTTTGCCAAAATCTTTAAGCCATATTTTTCCGCAGCGATTTCTGCCGCGATTGCCGCATCGTAATTACCGTCAACTAAACCTTTTGCGGCCGCAGCGGTTGAAGGAGTTTCCATCATCTCCGCGCCAGGTAAGTTCTTTGCAATATAAGAACGGCATTGCGCTTCGGCATGCGGATGTGTTGCGATCTTGGTAATTTGTTTATCGGCGTTCGCTGGAAGAACCATTAACGCGAAAGAGACCGGAATAGTTGTCTCGGCGCTAACAATTAGTGGAGAACCAGTCGCTAACTCATCAAGCGTTCTAGCAACAACGCCTTCGACCGAATTCTCAATTGGCACCAAAGCCTTCTCGGCTAAACCGTTGCGAACCGCATCGAGTGCCGCGGTCACATTGGCGTAGGGAATCAATTCATCGGAAGATTTGGTGATCTTGCGTAACGCAGCCTCGGTAAAAGTCCCGGATGGTCCGAGATAGGCATACGTAGTCATTGGCTAAGAGTAACCGAGCGCCCTTCGTGCTTGTGCCGGGATATCGCTCATGATCACATCAACGCCAATTTCTGCGCAGTATTTAACATCGGCGGCATCATTTACGGTCCAGATATAAACCTCTTTGCCTTTGGAATGTGCATCAGCAACTATTTCGGGATGGGCCTTAATTAAAGCCAAACTTGGCCCGATTACCGGCGCACTATTGAAACGATTTCCGACTTTATGATTAATTAAATAAACACTCTTAAATTTCTTAGGGATTCGATTTATTGCCAATTTTGAGAAAGACATAATTGAAATATGAATTGAAGGTTTTAATTCATCTAGCAATTTAATTAATTCGCGTTCAACGAGGCCGGCACTTGGTACCGGGTGCTTCGTTTCAATAGCGAGCGCCTTTCTATTCTCTTCGGCAATCGAAATAAGTTCCGTTAATAAGATGGGTTCGGCAAAAGCTAAATCTCGGTAATTAGTAGTTGCGATACGTTTTTTTATTCCAGTCATTCGCAAGGTATTGGAATCATGCCAACAAATTAATTGGCGATCTTTAGTTAATCGAAGGTCGCATTCAAAGCCATCGGCACCTTGGATAACCGCCTCTAGATAAGCCTCTCGGGACATCTCTGGGAAATCTCTGGATGCGCCACGGTGGGCATAAATCTTCATGGGCTAATTATCCTTTAATAAATTTTTGTTCTTCAAAGAACTGGCGGTGGCGGTGGGATTTGAACCCACGGTTGAGTTTCCCCAACACACGCTTTCGAGGCGTGCTCTTTAGGCCGCTCAGACACGCCACCGTAGATGAGAATACAGGAGCGATTAGATCAGCGAAATTTTGAAAAGAATTCGTTTAACAACTCAGCGCATTCATCGCTTCGAACACCGGCTATAACTTCGGTGCGATGTGGTGATCTTGGATCGCGTAAGACATCCCAAACTGATCCAACTGCGCCAGCTTTCTCATCCCAGGCACCAAAGACCAGAGTCTTAATTCGTGCTTGTGCAATCGCGCCAGCACACATGGCACATGGTTCGAGCGTTACAACTAATACATAACCATCCAAGCGCCAATCCTTTGCCAATTTATTGGCTTCTCGAATAGCAACTATTTCGGCATGTGCGGTTGCATCGGAATCAATTTCTCGGCGGTTATAGCCAGTGGAAACGACTTCCCCATTTGGGTTTATTAATACTGCACCAACCGGCACATCTTCTGTTTTAAGCGCACTCTTAGCGACTTCAATCGCTTGGCCCATTACAGATTCGTAATTATTGTGGGAGTTCATAAAGATTTGTGAATTGTTCTCCGAAACCTATTCGGGAAGCGATCGCATCAATTTGTTCGTCGGGAAATAGTTCTAAATCATCACAGAGTGCTTCTAATTCCATCGCACTCATTCCGAGGTCAGAAAGTAGATCGATATCGCCGCCAGGTTGCGGTTCATCATCTTCTTCTGGGAATGGAAGATCGAGCATTTCAATTAAATCAGCAGCCAGATCAGATTCGAGTGCATAAGTCACATCGCTAATCATCATCTGCATTTGGGAACCTAATTTACGGGCCACAATAAAGAAATCTTCTTCAACAGCTAGAAGAGCAAGTGCACCGCCATTGGTTGCCTGCGAATTTAGTTGATCCATAATCGCACCAAGGTCGCGAGTATGAGTTAATTGTGCAACGCTCCATACGCCATCTTCGTGCCACGCGATTACGCCTAAATCATCAGCCATTGCGAGCACCCCCTCCACGCCGTAGTGGTTGCATTAATTGCAGGTGTTTATAGTCGCACTAAAGGGGTTACGTAACAAGCCCCGACTTGCGGGTAAGGTTGGACTTGTGAAAATTCATGTGGTCAGCCATCCACTCTTAACCCACAAATTAACGGTTCTGCGTGATGAAAATACAAATTCACCAACTTTCCGCCAATTAACTGAAGAGATCGTCACTTTGTTGGCCTATGAAGCAACTCGTGAAGTAATCACTGAAAAGGTAACTGTGAAGACACCGGTTGCCAACGCCAATGGCGAGGTTCTTGCTAAACCGCGGCCAGTTGTTGTTCCAATTTTGCGTGCTGGTCTTGGAATGCTTGAAGGCATGACTCGATTGATTCCAACTGCCGAAGTTGGTTTCCTTGGAATGATTCGCGACCACGACACTTTGCAACCTTCTACCTATGCAAATCGTTTACCTGATGATCTAACCGGTCGCCAGTGCTACATCTTGGATCCAATGCTTGCAACGGGTGGAACACTAATTGCGGCAATGAAATATCTAATTGATAAAGGTGCTCGCGATATCACTGCGATCACTATCTTGGCTGCGCCAGAAGGTATTGCGGCACTTGAAAGCGCCTTTGCAAATAATGATTTCCCAATCACGGTTGTCACGGGCGCACTTGATCAAAAGTTAAATGAAAAGGGCTACATCGTTCCGGGTCTTGGCGATGCCGGTGACCGTCTTTACGGAGTTGTTAGATAAATGGCATCAACCAGTCCTGGTTACGGCATAACGATTCGTGTTGAAGGCCCGCCTTCTGCCCAACCCGTTGCCGAAGTAACAAATGCAATTATTGCTGCAGGTGCGGCGATTACTGCGTTGGACGTTGTTGAATCTTTTTTGGACCACGTCGTAATCGATGTAACTTGCGATGCAATTGATCAAGCGCATGCCGAAGCAATTACCGCTTCAATTGCAAGCCATCCGGAATTAAATGTTCGCAAAGTAAGTGATCGCACTTTCTTATTGCACCTTGGCGGCAAAATTGAAATTCAATCAAAGGTCCCATTAAAGACTCGTGATGATTTATCTCGTGCCTACACACCTGGCGTTGCGCGTATTTCGCAAGCAATTGCCGCAGATAAATCTGATGCTCGTCGCTTAACCATCAAGCGCAACACCGTAGCTGTTGTTACAGATGGCTCGGCGGTATTAGGTCTTGGAAATATCGGACCGGAAGCAGCGCTTCCAGTTATGGAAGGTAAGGCTGCTTTGTTTAAGCGCTTTGCCGATGTAGATGCTTGGCCGGTCTGCCTTGATACCCAAGATGTAGATGAGATTGTTCGTACCGTTCAAATAATTGCGCCGGTTTATGGCGGAATTAATTTGGAAGATATCTCCGCACCACGTTGCTTTGAAGTAGAACGTCGCCTTCGCGAATTACTTGATATTCCAGTCTTCCACGATGACCAACATGGAACTGCGATTGTGGTGTTGGCTGCTCTAACCAACGCTCTGAAATTGGTAAATAAAGATTTGAGCAAGACCAAGATTGTTATGAGCGGTGCCGGAGCTGCTGGTACAGCTATCGCGCGTCTGCTTGTTGCTAGCGGTGCTCATCACATTATTGGCTTTGATAAAGATGGCTTAGTAAAGGATCACAAGCCAGGCGATGAACAGATGCGTACTTGGTTTGTTGATAACTGTGCACCTGGCGATTTCAACGGAACTATCTCCGAGGCAATGGTTGGCGCCGATGTATTTATTGGCGTAAGCGCCCCAAATGTTTTGGTTGAAAGTGATATTCAAGCGATGGCTAAGGGCGCGATTGTTTTTGCATTAGCGAATCCAGATCCAGAGATCGATCCAGTAATTGCTCGTAAATATGCCTCGGTTGTTGCAACGGGTCGAAGCGATCAACCAAACCAAATTAATAACGTTCTCGCATTTCCAGGTATTTTCCGTGGACTATTGGATGCGCGCATAACCAAGATCACCGATCAAATGTTGGTAGCAGCTGCGATGGCAATTGCATCCTGCGTCTCTAGCGAGCAATTAAATGCAAACTTCATTGTGCCGAGCGTCTTTGATCCGCAAGTTGTAAAGAAAGTAGCAGATGCAGTTAAGAGTGTTGGGAAATCGAACGCTTAAATAAGCGTGATTGTCCCCCGATTAAAACTCCAAAGTAAGTCATCGCAATTCCAGCAACCAAATAACCGGTTACTGATGTGCCTTTAGCTGGGGCAAAAATATCTATTAAGAGCGAACCGATAAGGGTTCCACCAACGCTAAACAAAGTGAAAGTTAAAACTCCAAGGTGTTGCACAATCGTGGATGAAAACGCAATATAAATGACGCCAATAGTTCCGCCGGTATATACCCACCAAGGTCCCGCAGGTAAGGCAACAATCTTGTCGCCCTTAATGAATA
>DAIOGD010000059.1:0-7060 GCA_036745395.1 Candidatus Nanopelagicaceae bacterium
GTAATTGTGTACTTAGGATGTCCAGCGATTGAGTACGCGAGGGTTGATTTACCTGAACCATTTGGCCCCATGATGGCGTGGGTTTCACCAGACTTAATCGTTAGATCAACGCCCTTCAGAATCTCCTTGTTTGTGCCGTCGGCATCAACGCTAACCTGCAAATTTCTGATTTCTAAAGTACTCATTTACTTATCTCCCTCGTTGGATTTACTTGCAGTTTCACTAACAATTACTTCATCGCCATTTATTGCAACGTTAAATACTTCAAGAGCCTCTGTGGCTGGCGGGGTTAGCGCCTGCCCGGTACGAAGATCAAATTCAGCTCCGTGTAGCCAGCATTCGATTCGACCATTCGAGATATCACCTTCAGAAAGTGAGGCATCTGAGTGAGTACAGGTATCAGCGACTGCAACCACTTCATTTCCAAGACGGGCAACACATACAGCCTTGCCATTAACTTCAATCTTCGTCGCTTTACCATCAGTCAACTCGCTGAATTTCAAAGTCATTTGATTGCACCAACCTTTGCAAGTTCGCCATCGACTCGTGCCATCAATCGCTCCTGGATTTCTCCGCTCTTGATCTTGTTTACGATCTCTTGGAAGAAACCACGGATAACTAACCGACGCGCTTCATCGGCGGGAATTCCACGGGAAGATAAGTAGAAGAGTTGTTCGTCATCAAATCGACCAGTAGTTGACGCATGGCCCGCGCCAACAATTTCACCAGTCTCAATCTCAAGGTTCGGAACCGAATCAGCTCGTGCACCATCTGAAAGAAGTAGGTTTCGGTTTAATTCGTAGGTGTCCGTGCCTTCTGCTTGCGCCCGGATATAAACATCACCAATCCAAACTGTGCGTGCTTTATCGCCTGCTAGCGCGCCCTTGTAGTTAACTCGGCTCTTAGCATTTGGGATGTTGTGATCAACATGCATGCGGTGTTCTAGGTGCTGGCCATCGGTTGCGAAATAGAGACCAGATAGATCGGCGCTGCCGCCTTGGCCTGAATATTCAACAGTTGGGAGTAGACGTACAAGTGATCCGCCGATTGTTACGATAATTGAATTAAAGGTGGCATCTTTTCCAACAACTGCATGCTCTCGGCCGAGGTGAATAGTTTTTGAATCCCACTCTTGCAACGAGACCAGATTTAGCGTCGCTCCTTGCTCCACTGATATTTCAATATCTTCGGCCAAGATGGCATTGCCTTGGTTTGAAATGATCACAGTCGAATGAGAATTAACTCCGGCTTTTATTAAGAAGCGCGAAGCCTCTGGAGCGCCATTCTTGGTTTTGCGTTCAAGAATTATCGGCTCGGATATCTCTGCATTTTGTGCAATCGTCAATACACCAACTTCAGTAACTGCATTTCTAACTCGTAAAGTGGCCTCATCAGTCGTTTGCGAAATTGGCAGCGCCTTGTCGCTTGGAAGATACTGCAGAGTCACACCACTTGCTGGCGAAGTTAAATTCAACGAATTGCTTGAACTCAATTCAACAGAAGCGTCGAGTAAGCCGCCAAGGCGATTTAGTGGCGTGAAACGCCAAGCCTCTTCCCTACCTGATGGCGCAAGGTAATTTGTTTTTAGAGTCATTACCCGACAGCGCCTTCCATTTGAAGTTCGATCAAGCGGTTTAACTCCAAGGCATATTCCATTGGGAGTTCACGGGCGATTGGCTCGATAAAACCACGAACGATCATCGCCATGGCTTCGTCTTCGCTTAGCCCGCGAGACATTAAATAAAAGAGTTGATCGTCGGAAATCTTTGAAACTGTCGCTTCGTGTCCCATCGAAACATCATCTTCTCGGATATCTACATACGGATAGGTATCAGAACGTGAAATCGTGTCGACCAGGAGTGCATCGCATTTAACGGTTGATTTTGAGTGATGCGCTCCTTCTTGGACCTGTACTAATCCGCGATAGGAGGTTCTTCCGCCGCCTCTTGCTACAGATTTTGAAATGATTGTCGATGATGTGTGAGGTGCTGCGTGAACCATCTTTGCGCCAGCATCTTGATGCTGACCGGCACCAGCGAATGCGATCGAAAGGGTTTCGCCCTTAGCGTGAGGTCCCATTAAAAATACCGCTGGATACTTCATGGTCACCTTTGATCCGATGTTTCCATCGATCCACTCCATCGTGGCACCTTCGGCGCAGGTTGCTCGCTTTGTTACCAAGTTGTAAACGTTATTGGACCAATTTTGAATTGTTGTGTAACGAACGCGAGCATTTTTCTTGACGATGATTTCCACTACCGCAGAGTGAAGTGAATCCGAAGAATAAATTGGCGCAGTACAACCTTCTACATAGTGAACGTAAGAATCTTCATCAGCAATAATCAATGTACGTTCAAATTGCCCCATATTTTCGGTGTTAATTCGGAAATACGCTTGAAGTGGGATATCTACTTTTACGCCCTTTGGAACATAGATAAATGAGCCACCAGACCAAACAGAAGTGTTAAGTGCAGCAAATTTATTATCGCCAACTGGAATTACCGTTCCAAAATATTCTTTAAAGAGATCTTCATGTTCGCGAAGACCGGTATCGGTATCAACGAAGATAACGCCTTGCTTCTCTAGGTCTTCACGAATCGAGTGATAAACAACTTCGGATTCATATTGCGCAGCGACGCCTGCGACTAAACGTTGTTTTTCTGCTTCCGGGATACCAAGTCGATCGTAGGTATTCTTGATGTCATCTGGAAGGTCTTCCCAAGACGTCGCTTGCTTCTCGGTTGATCGAACGAAATACTTAATGGTGTCAAAGAAAATTCCAGATAAATCAGAACCCCAGTTTGGCATCGGCTTCTTGTCAAATAATTGAAGGCCTTTTAGTCGAAGATCCAACATCCATTGTGGTTCTGACTTTTTTGATGAGATGTCGCGAACAACTTCCTCATTTAAACCACGGCGGGAGTTGGCGCCGACATCGTTCTTATCTGACCAACCGTATTCATAATTTCCGATTCCATCTAATTCCGGATGCAGAGTTGTTTGTTCGCTCATCGTGATGACCGCTTTCTGATTGTTGGTTTAGATGTTGATTTAGTAATTGTGCTTTTGGGAATAAAGGTTGTGCAGACACCATCGCCGTGAGCGATAGTCGCCAATCGTTGAACGTGCGTTCCAAGGATTTCGGAGAATGCTTGAGTTTCTGCCTCGCAGAGTTCTGGAAATTGCGCCGCGACATGTGCGATTGGGCAGTGGTTCTGGCAGAGTTCCTCACCAATACCTTGGCTGTGATTATTTGCCGCGAATCCTTCATCGCTTAAGAATTTCGCAAGTGCTTTTGATTTTTCAGATAAATTTTGCGAGCTTTCAATCTTTACTTGTGCTCGTTTTTGCAAATCTTTTGCACGAGCCTTAGCAAATTCCAAGACCAAACTTGGCGAACTTTCTGACATGAAACGAAGTGCGCTAACTGCTAGGTCATCGTAAGAATGTTCAAACTTTTCTCGACCAAGATCGGTCATAACGAATACTTTTGAGGGGCGACCGCGACCGCGGGCATCGGAAGCTGTTTGATATGGATCCCGCGCGATCAGAACGCCTGCTGCAATTAAGGCATCTAGGTGACGACGAATTCCCGCAGGAGTGATTTTGAGTTTCTTGGCCAAGGCGGCAGCGCTAGAGGGGCCGTTTTCCAGGATGGCTCTGGCCACCTGGTCCCTAGTTCTGTCTTCGCTCTTTTTCACAACGATAGTGTTGCGTAATTCAGAAAAAGATGCCACTCGGACATAGGGTTAGGGCATGAGTCCGAGCGCCCTCCCTAGATCGATTTCACGGTCGGTCGGTTGGCTCTTCTCGGCGCTCCTCTTACTGCAAGCCGTCTTGGTTGTTACCGGAGGCGCGGTTCGATTAACGGGATCGGGACTCGGTTGCCCAACCTGGCCTGAATGCACGAATGGTTCGATAAAGCCCATTGCTCACCAAGCACAGGGACAACTCCATGCTTGGATTGAATTCGGAAATCGGCTAATAGCGTGGCTCATCTTCATTGTTGCGATTGCAGCCCTCGTATATGTAATTAGAAATCTAAAGAATCGAAGCGACTACAAGGTCATCCGAGCTCTTGCCCTTTCGCAATTAGTTGGCTTCATCGCGCAAGTAGTCCTAGGTGGAATCACCGTTCTGACCAAACTCAACCCCATCTCCGTTTCGCTACATTTCATTCTTTCTATTCCACTTATCTCAGCCGCACTTTCACTTCGAACCCGAGTATTTGATCGTGAGAAAATTAAAATTAACGACACCACCTCGCTCGTTTCGAAAGTGGTTCTAATTTTGACCTTGGGAGTTATCGTTGTCGGAACCATAGTTACTGGTTCCGGACCGCATGCCGGCGACATTCAGGCTAAGCGCTATCACATTCAACCTCGAACCATCTCATATCTCCATGCTGATCTAGTCATCGCGTTAATCGCGTTCACAATTGGGCTCTGGTTGATCATTCGCGCCAGCGAAGAGAAGCGAACCCAAGAAAGATATGGCTCAAAAGTTGCACTCTTCTTACTTGTTTGTCTGGCGCAAGGTGCAATTGGCTATATCCAGTACTTCACCGGATTGCCAGAATTGATCGTTGGAATACATCTTCTGGGAGTTACCTTAGTTTGGATTACCTGTTGGAATTTTTATTCTTATGGAGAGAAGTTTTCCAATTCGACCGAGTCTAAATGAATCAAGAAGAGTCCAAAAAGTTAGTTAAGTAAAAACAATACGAGAAAAAGAGGATGAAATGAGCCAAGTGCAACTACAACCATGGAGCGAACTAGATACCAAAGCCGTCGCTATCGGACGCGCCCTAGCAATGGATGCTGTTCAGAAGGTTGGAAATGGCCACCCAGGTACTGCGATGGCGCTCTCCCCTGTTGCATACACGCTCTTTGCGCGCATAATGAAGCACGATCCAAGTAATCCAAATTGGCTTGGTCGCGATCGCTTTGTTCTTTCTGCTGGCCACTCTTCTCTAACGTTATACGTTCAACTATTTTTAGCTGGCTACGGCTTAGAACTCGATGACCTGAAGGCATTTAGAACTGCCGGCTCACTTACTCCGGGACACCCAGAATTTGGCCACACTAAAGGAGTCGAGATAACAACCGGGCCTTTGGGTTCTGGAGTATCAAGCGCCGTAGGCATGGCAATGGCGGCAAGATTTGAAAAGGGATTACTCGATCCAAAATCCGAAACCTCACTCTTTGACCACAATATTTGGGTAATTGCATCAGATGGTGACCTTCAAGAAGGAATGAGCGCTGAAGCTTCATCGCTTGCCGGAACACAAGAGCTTGGCAATCTTAAAGTTATTTACGACGATAATCGGATCTCGATCGAGGGAGATACCCACGTTTCCTTTACCGAAGATGTATCGGCGAGATATCGCGCATATGGTTGGAACGTTCTTGAAGTTGCAGCAAAAGCAGATGGCGATGTTGATCGTGACGCCTTAGAAAAGGCGATGCTTTCGGCCCTTGCTGAAAATAAAAAGCCGACCCTAATCAGACTTAAGACAGTTATCGCCTGGCCAGCTCCGAAACTTAGAAATACTGCTAAGTCTCACGGTTCTGCCCTTGGCGCAGATGAAATTGCTGTCACAAAGGTTGAACTAGGCTTAAATCCAGAAGAAAGTTTTATCGCTCCGCAGGATGTAATTGAACATACCCGCCAAGCGATAGCCCGCGGAAAAGCAGCAAGTGCTAAGTGGAATGAAGAGTTTGCAGAGTGGCAGAAGAAGAATCCCGAATCCGCAGCTTTGCTTAATCGTCTTTCAAAGCGCGAATTACCAGCCGATTTTGCAAAGGCAATCCCAACATTTGAAGCTGGGAAAGATATTGCTACCAGAGCGGCATCAGGGAAAGTTATTAATGCGATTGCCAAGGCGCTTCCAGAATTCTGGGGCGGCTCGGCAGATCTTGCTGAAAGTAACAACACAACTATTGAAGAAGGTGGATCTTTCCTTCCAGCAACAAGCAAGATGAAGGATGCAAATCCATTTGGTCGAATTGTTCACTTCGGCATTCGCGAACATGCAATGGGCGCGATTCTCAACGGAATCGCACTACACGGATTGACCCGACCATTTGGTGGAACTTTCTTGGTCTTTAGTGATTACATGCGTGGTTCCGTTCGCCTAGCAGCACTAATGGATATCCCATCGATCTTTGTTTGGACCCACGATTCAATTGGTCTCGGAGAAGATGGACCAACCCATCAACCAATCGAACACGTCGCTTCGCTTCGTTTGATTCCTAACTTCAACCTCATTCGTCCGGCTGATGCCAATGAAGTTGCAATCGCTTGGCGTGAAGTAATTACTCGTGGCAAGCCTGCCGGCTTCGCTCTTTCAAGACAGAATCTGCCAGTAGTAGATAGAAACAAATGTGGCAGCTCTGAAGGTGTTGCAAAGGGAGCGTACATTATTTGCGATACTGAAGGTACGCCAGATGTAATTCTCATTGCTACTGGTTCGGAAGTTAGTGTTGCAATTTCAGCCGCAGATCTTCTAGCTAGTGAAAACATTAAGGCGCGTGTTGTTAGCGCTCCAAGTCTCTCTTGGTATGACGAACAACCCGATTCATACAAGGAAAGCGTCTTGCCATCCTCTGTAAAGGCGCGCGTATCAGTTGAGGCAGGAGTTGGAAGCGGCTGGCGAAACTATGTAGGAGACGCTGGCGAAATCGTCTCGCTTGAACACTTTGGCGCCTCGGCTTCGGCTGGCCAATTGTTTAAGGAATACGGTTTCACTCCAGAGAATGTCGCGGCAGCAGCTAAGCGTTCGATTGCGAAGACCGAATGAGCAAATCGCTTTCTGATCTCTCAAACGTTGGAGTCTCAATTTGGTTAGACGATCTTTCACGAGATCGATTAACTTCGGGATCACTTAAGAAGTTAATCGAAGAATCCCATGTGGTTGGGGTTACAACTAACCCAAGTATTTTCGCTGCCTCCATTGCTAATTCAGATTCGTATTTGCCACAAATTCGAGAACTGTCAGCACAGGGCGCTTCGGTAAACGAAATTGTTACTCAATTAACTACCGATGATGTTCGAAGCG
>DAIOGD010000060.1:0-6850 GCA_036745395.1 Candidatus Nanopelagicaceae bacterium
AGATCCTTACTTGAAAATGTTGAATCAAGGACTCTCGATCGATGAAATTTGCGAAAAGCTGAGCTTGCCAAAACACCCAGGCTACTAAGGCTACTTTTTCTTGTAGCCTGCTGGGCATGATGGGGTGGAAACTACTTTTGAAACTTTTCCTTTAACGCAAGTAATTGATTTTGTTATCACTTTGGTGGTCTGAGATTTCGATGGGGCTTGGGTCAACTTCACTGTGATATTTGGATTAGAGAAAGTGAAGTTATATGCACCCAAATAGAGCCAGCCATTTTTCTCTCCTAATACGGTGGTCGCGATATCTGGGGTTCCATCCGCGGAAGTAACCGAGATTGTTGCTCCGACAGGTGCGCTTGTATATCCGTATATACATCGAGCTACCTTTGAATTCATGACCAAGTCATAGGTGCCTTTAAATGGTGTTGACCCATCAGGTTCGAAGTGGGTAGCAGCAACCTTGTAATTAAGCGCACCTTGGTTCTTATCAAATTGTGGTGGGCCATCGATATACATCGTTGCGTTGGTGGTTACGATGCCAGCTAAATTTGATGTTTGATTTAAACATTGTGAAATCTTGTCGCCACCATCATTTGCGCGCATGCTATTTAGTGTCCACAGTGTTGGTAGAGCCGCGGCCT
Source organism: Candidatus Nanopelagicaceae bacterium (assembly GCA_036745395.1). Taxonomy (GTDB): domain Bacteria; phylum Actinomycetota; class Actinomycetes; order Nanopelagicales; family Nanopelagicaceae; genus AAA044-D11. The sequence goes on from DAIOGD010000060.1 coordinate 645, forward strand.
TATCTTTAAGAATTGGTAGCCACATTAAAAATTCATTCATCGACTCCTGATTGAAACCGCCTGAGTCATGTGAATTCGAGATGTTTTGAACGTTTTGCTTCCAACCTCTTTGGGCATAGAAAGCCTTAAGGTCTGGAGTTACTTGATCATTTGTAACCCAGGTGGCGGCAACTGGAACTTTAATTGGCTGGGCACTTACATTAAGTGTGGTTATTCCGCCTGCGGTATTCAGATCAATTGTTGGCGATTTCATGCGTCCGTGTAACCAACCGACAGGTTGATTTGAAAGATGAAGACTGAAACCAAAACTTATATTTGTTGGAAGGGCAAACGGTTCGGCGCATTGCGTGTACGAACTCGTGACACAAACTGTTGTTGGATGACCACCATCATTTGGGTGCTGACCGTTGGCCTTATACGCGCCAATTTGGAATGAGCCATCGACTGTTGGCGTATCAGTTGGGTTTGTTTCTAAACCCGTTTCAAAAAAATCTCCAGAAACAATTTTTACGGCGTAGATACTTGCTTGAATTTCAGGTGCCGCAAAAGTTTTTTCATTTGCTTTCTTAGTTCCCTTTAGGGCTACTTTTACTAAATAGTTTGTCCCACCGGCATGGGGTGCTCCTGGTATATCTACTAAAACTGCAGTCGATCCCGAAGGCAATTTAAGTGCTGGATCACCAGTGAATTGTTGGAATGAAGCGGTCGGGAATTGCCCAATTGGATTAACCGTTAGCGCGGTTCCCGATTCATCTTGTGCTGTAACTGCGGCTACACAGTCTGGTGATGAACTGGCACTACAAGAAGGGAGCACCGCTGAATATTGAAGCTTTAAGGAGTTTGCACCGCAATTGGAATCTGAAGTTGACGAACAAGCTTTAACTTGAACAGTTCCAGAATCGTTATAGGTCCAACTTCCTAGGTAAGAATCTTGGGTTGATTGGAAAAAGGATTCTTGGGCGCGATATCCCTGGTAATTCGTTTGATCGGCCGGTGGTGTTGGTTGGTATTGCTCATCGATACCGGTAGCACTTGCAAAGTTCGAAGTTGTAATGGCTGGAAAAAGTAAAGATAGAGCTACAAATAAAGTTGTAAGAGCTTTCTTCACTGTCCCCGCCTTTCTTAAATCAATTTCTAGGAAATAGAAGGCCTGCTCCGCTGTTTGACTAGCGGAGCAGACTTCTTGAGTTTCCCTTGGAAGGAGTACTTTTGTTAGACCAGTTTCTTATATCCCTTTGGACATACTGGCTTCACATCGGTGATTTTCTTTGTCGTCTTACCTAATACGCAAGTGACTGTTGTCTTCGCCTTAGGTAGTGACGAGATTGATTTCTTAGAAGGCTTGTAACCAGGCTTCATTGCGATCGAAAGCTTTGGACGCGAATATCCGAAACCTGAAACATCGATCACGATGTTGTTGTTCTTTGCAGAAACAACACTGATTGCAGCTGATGAGCCACCTGCTTCGGTTGAAACTGAAACCTTTAGCGCGGTTGCAGCATCTGCTGGGTTAGTTAGACCCCATAGAAGAGCAGCATCTTGGAATGGAATTACTGCCTTGTAGAAGCCCTTGTTCACAGTTGTCCCATCGGAAGCAAAGTGAGGAGCTGACGTTTGCCAAGTAAAGGACTTGGTATCAGGACTCCAGGTTGGGGTGCTCAATGAACAAACACCATTTGAACCGACATACATATTTCCAGATGTTCCATCTACGCCAAACCCAGCTGTGTCATTTTGAACGACGATCAGAGTTTGGAACTGACGAACATTTGCAACTGCAACTCCAGCTTCGCCGGTGCAATCTGCTGCTGATTTGGAAACTGGAACTGAAACTGGATTACCGGAAATAGTTAAGTTATTTCCGTATTGATCCTGACCTTGTTGGACTTCGGTATCTACACCAACAGCGACAGTAACTCCGGTCTTGATTTCACCAGTACGCAGCTTGACCGAAATCGTTACATCAGGATCAAGGTTGGTTGCATAGTTCTTATTTCCAGTTTGAGCCGCCAAATTATCTTTATTGTTCTGGTCAACTAGAACCGGATTAACGTCAACAAATACGTGATTAACGAATTCGTTAGCCGTTTTTGCATCCACGTATAAACCGTCATATCCGAGGGCATTTAAGCCAAGTGAGTTCCAACTTGGCGAAGTCCAACGGCCACCTAAAACGCGACCGGCGGTTATTGGATTTGCATCTGCGGTAACTGAAGATGAATCAGGGACTGCAGTCGAAGCAGCAGTTGAAGTATCTGTGCCTGCTGCAGGTGTTGGTTGGTCGGTTGGAAGCGAGGTTAAACCGGTTACGTTCCATCCTTGAACATAAGCATTCTGCAGAATCCACTGAGGAATGAATAGTGGCTCAGTTTTTGAGAATGTCTGTGTCTTAGCATCGTAAGTTGAACCTGGAGCTGGCTCCATATTCGTTCCTGCCAAAGTATTTAGATCAACAAATGATCCGGTCTTTAGAAATGCAATTTGCTTTGCAGCCTGGTCAGCGCCAGGGAATGCCATCAAGTACTTCATTTCATTATCTTGAACAACGATAATCGCCGACTTGGTGCAGTCTGCACGAGTTCCATGAATGACCTGCTTGGTATTTGGATCTGTACAAGTTGCACCTGGTGCAGACCAGTTATCGATTGGCTCGGTCGCATCCCAAGTTTTGGTTGTTGGGTCATACTTAGCACCTTGTGCCGGCATGTTTGGCGTGCCGATAAATTGCGTGGCATCAATGAAAGTTTCGGTGCCGCTCAAGAGGACATCACGATTTGGTGAAACTTCCCACCAATTGTTAACAAGTACTTTACCTTTTGAATCAACAAAGGCCATTGGGGCCATCAATGGGCCGCTATTTGCAGGTGCTGCTGGCACTGCTTGGCCAGCTGGAACCCATACGAGTGGAATCTGGCGACCGCGTGCATCAGTAACAATTACTGAGTCAACGCAATAAGTTCCTGGTGAAACGGAACATGCGGGCCAAGTTGCGTGTGGAACACGAAGTGCTGCATGTGCCGGTGCGATACCAGACATAACACCACTTGCGATTAGGGCAAGGGTTGTTACCCCCGCGGTTATAAGTTTCTTCACGTTTCCCCCAAGAGATACGAAGTGAGCCCAACCTTTTGGACTCCTAGCGGTTACACCGTAATAACTCAGGGTATTTATGCGCCTGTGGGGTATTTCTTCTGCAAGTAAGGGGCAATTACTTTGGAACCGTTAGGAACCAGTTCCATTGCCAGGTCGAATCGGAAGCCACGTCCATCCCGGTTGTTAGCTCCGGGAAGGTGTAGACGAGAAGTGAAGTAGCCCCTGGCGTGATAGTTGTCGGACGCGCAAAACTATCCAGCGGACTGTGATCGGTGAAAATCATAAGTGTGGGCGAAATTGAGATTAAGTCCTGAGTGTTGTTCTTAAGTGCAAGTACCCAAGTAGTTGGACATTGACCACTTGGACAACGCTGCCAAGAAACTTTAAGTCCGACAGCCGTAGCACCACCCAAGGTGTCGCCAATACCACCTGCCTTACTAATTGCCCCAAGATCACCAACGCCTTGTTCCCAAGTGAGTGGGTAATCAGAAATTAATCCCGTAATAGAAGACGGTTGAAGTGCATTTGAATCTTGGGAACCGATTGCACCGGTATTTGCCGTTGCAATGGCCTTTGCACGATTTGAATTATGTTGAACAACGGCAAAGGTTAAAGCGGAAACAATTACCAATGAAAATGCAACCGATGCTGCTATCAGGACGCGCTTGATTCGGCGACGACGAACTTTGGCAAAAACCAATTCAGATAAGTCACGATTTTCCAAAACCCCAAGGGCCATCCAATTGAGTTCGCGGCGGATTAACGGATCAATTTCGCTCATTGATCTTCCACCACCTCTCCGTAGACAATTTCAGTGTTTGTCTGATTGAAAATACTTGGGCTAGAAATCGATTTCTTAAGAGATTTCTCAAACTCTGGAACTAAATCGAGAAATGCGGCGACTGCGGCTTTGCCTCTGGCTAAGTGAGAAGCTGCAGTGCCCATTGGGATTTCAAGGATTGTCGCGACTTCACGCAAAACCATGCCATGCTCGTAAACCAAAACTAGTACGGCACGTTGCACAGCGGACAATGACTTAAGTGCGGATTGAACAAGTAAACGTTGAGCAACATCATCAGAATGATCCGAAATGTTTCGAATGTTTTCGGCTAATTCCCAAGTGGTTTCCTTTTCATCTTTCTTTCGTAACCACTTGCGACGCATATCTGCGTGTTTGCTGACCATAACCCGCATGACATATGCCTCGGGATTGTCGTGCTTTTTTACTTTTGCCCAGCGCATATAAACATCGGCCAGCGCCTCTTGCAGAACATCTTCGGCATTTTGGGTATCAAAACAAATCACTCGCGCCGCCTTGAGTAGCGCAGATTGGCGCTCTTGCAGCCAAGCTGTGAATTCGATTTGATCGCGCTTGCTCACGAGTAAAGATTAACGGCTAACGCTAATTAACGTAATCCTCGCGACGAGTCCAAGTTATGAGGATTGAAAGCGAACAGACCAGAGTGACAAGCAAGGCTGGGAAATAGACCACCCGGTCGATAATTACACCGATTGGTGGGCTACCTGGGAATAGGCCACGAAGTGAGATCAATGAAAATGTGAGTGCAGCCGACCAGGTAAGTGCGGAAAGCGTTGGTGGACGCTTTGTTGATGCCACCATGAATGCCATTGTTGCAACCGAGGCAAGGGCCGTGATCATCAAAACCAAAATAATTAACGTAAGCAATTTTGTGGAATTAGAGCGCTTGGCATCAAAAATCGAAGAGGAAATTCCCGTGTTGTACTCGGCAACGGCTGCATCGATACTCGCTTTATCGTTTTGCTTAACAACTTTGTTTGAATCAGTCCATAGGACATGTTTCATTGAAATATCAAAGGTGTCGATTTTCTTGGTGTAATCCTGCGGCAAGATTGGAAGATCCTGCGTTGCGCCATTATCGTCGGTGTACGAAGTAGAAATTGGAACTTCAAAACTGTATTCATCAAAAGGATAACGTCCAATATTTGCGGCCGGAGTTACTTTCTCATCCAAAGTCACATCAAATCCACCAACCGGAATGTTCTTCTTGAAGTTATATAAATTATCGCCGGTTGGTGAGCCACCAACTATTGCATCTACGTGAACCGACATATCTTTAACCGGCATCCATCCGCTTCGATATCGGTAGCCGAGTGAATCATCAAGTGGCCACGGTTCGATTCTCGCCTTCGCTTCACCTTTCAGCGGGTTTACTTCGGTAATTTGCGCATAAACGTCAACGCGCTTTTGGTTCATTGCTGCGGATAGCTGATCATCGATTGCATTCGCACCATTGTCGTTTGTGTGTGAAATTGCAATTATGACTGCGCCATAAACAAAAAGTATCGAAAGAAACAGGGCAAGCAGGCGCTTCCCACCGGGGTGCATAGTCTGAAGTTTCTTTAACACGGGTAAAAATATAGGCAGTTAATTTTGATAAGTCTATGGAGTTAGGTGCATAAAATTCCGCAGAAATTACGGGGGAATTTTTTAGGAGTCTGCGGTTTGAAAGAATTTAATAAATAGGACCGCCCAAACTACGCCGGCAAACCCAACAATTACTTGTTCAACCGCCTTTGAAGTCATCGTTATCGCGATCGATGAGGCTGCGAAATACGCTGATAACGACCAAAGTGAAATTGCAGCAGCGCGGCGAGAAAGTCCAGCACGAATTAAGCGGTGTGAAAGATGATCATGGCCACCTTGGAATGGCGATATTCCACGCTTTAGGCGAGAGATAACTGCGACCGATGTATCAAGAATTGGGACTGCGAGTAAAAGTACTGGCGTTGCAAGTGAAGTCCATTGGGTTTCGGCATCTGGCTTTAAGCGAATTGTTAGCGTTGCAATCAATACGCCAAGGAACAGTGCGCCGGCATCGCCCATGTAAATACGAGCTGGTGATTTATTCCAAAGTAAGAATCCGATAGTTGCACCTGCGGTTACAGACGAGAGTGCTGCGATTAAATATTGATGGCCGCTAAAGCCAAGTATGAATAGCGCTGTAGAAGTGACGGCAACTGTTCCAGCTGCGCCGCCATCTAGATTGTCGAAGAAGTTGATTGAATTACAGATACCGACAACCCAAACAGTTGTGATGATTGCATCCATCCATTTGTGGCCGGTTGGATTT
>DAIOGD010000061.1:0-6847 GCA_036745395.1 Candidatus Nanopelagicaceae bacterium
ATTGAATGTCGGCCACTTCGAGACTTTGATCCAATCGACTACTGCGCCCTGCAAGCCGCCGGGGGCCCTAAAGATTCGATCGGCTAGGTTGCCAAAAATTCCACCTAAAACTATGCCAAGAGCCAATGCCCACTTTGAATCATTAATTCGGCGACCAATCCAGAGGATTGTTGCTGCCACAGCAATTGCAAAAGTTGAGAGAAATATTGTCTTACTAGTTGCCAAGCTAAATGCCGCGCCCTTATTGAAGGTCAAAGCAAACCTGAAGAAATTTCCAAAAATCTTCTTATCGCCAGTTCCTAGATACTTGATCGCCAGTGACTTTGTTGCCAGATCAATCAAAAAAATTAGTAGCGCCGTTAAGGCAAGGCGCCGTCTAATTGCGTAAGTCAGCGTCGTTCCTCTTTAGCTTTGCATGACATGCAAAGGGTGGCGCGAGGGAATACTTGAAGTCGGGCTTTCCCAATTGAGTTGCCACATTCTTCGCAACGACCGTAAGTCTTATTATCGATTCGCTCAAGGGCGCGCTCGGTTTGCAAGACCATATCGCGAGCGTTATAAACCAATGACATTTCATGTTCGCGTTCAAAAGTCTTAGTTCCGGCATCGGCTTGATCATCGCCAGCGCCAACACCAGCTGCGCTAATTAAATCTTCCATATCGCTCTCGACGGCGGCCAATTCAACTTTTAGACGCGCTAAATCTTTCGCCAATTCACTGCGCATAGATTTAAGTTCGGTTGCAGTCCAATTCTCAACGCTCTCCCCCATTAGAAGTGGCGCCGGAGCAGCTTTAATTGGTTTTAAGCCTGGCCCCTTCTTTCCACTTTTAGTTGGGCGTGGCGGTGGCAACATTGTTAGGCGACGTTCTTCAACAACAACTTCCGCTACTGCTACCTCGTGAGGTGTCACGGTGATTGTGGTTGAGTCACCTTTGGTTGTGCTCTGTAATTTTGCTGGGAATGGCTTTCCAGGTGCGCGCTTGGTTAATTGTGGTTTAACAATATTTGGTGAACGAGTTGGCGCCGCCTTCTTCGCTGGCGCAGCTTTTTTCGCAGGAGCCTTCTTGGCTACAACTTTCTTCGCAGCGACCTTCTTTACTGCCTTTACTGCAGCTTTCTTCACGGTCTTAGATGCTGATTTTTTTGCTGCTGGAGTCGACTTCTTGGCAACTTTTTTAACCATTTTTACGACGACCTTTTTCATTCTTAAATAGGGTTTCTAGATATTCCAAATATTCCAGGCCGTAGCGGTTCCCCGCGCCAGCCCGCAAAGATTAGACCTTGCGTGGCTGATCACCAACTTTGCCGCGCTAGACTTGCCATAATGTCGAAGGTAAAAACGCTCCCGCCGCAGATTGATCTGCCGGCCGTTGAGCACCAGATTCTCTCTTTCTGGGAGACGCAAGAGATTTTTGCGAAAACGATTTCGGCGCGTAACGGCGCACCAAGTTGGACATTTTATGAGGGACCGCCAACCGCCAACGGCAAGCCTGGAACCCACCACATTGAAGCCCGAGTATTTAAGGATCTCTTCCCGCGCTACCAAACAATGAAGGGCCACCAAGTAATTAGAAAAGCCGGTTGGGATTGGCACGGATTACCAGTTGAAATCGCCGTTGAAAAGGAACTTGGCTTTACCGGTAAGGGCGATATCGAGAAATTTGGAATTGCGGAATTCAACGCAAAATGTCGCATCTCGGTGCAAGAACATGTTGATGAATTTATTGCGATGACCCACCGCATGGGCTTCTGGGTAGATTTCGATGAAGCTTATTGGACTATGTCTAGCGAATATGTCGAAAGCGTTTGGTGGTCCCTCCAACAAATCTGGAACAAGGGTCTGCTTGTTCAAGATCATCGCGTTGCTCCTTATTGCCCACGATGCGGCACCGGGCTTTCAGATCATGAATTGGCACAAGGGTATGAAACTGTTACCGATCCATCGGTCTTTGTTCGCTTCCCAGCCACATCGGGCGAAGTTGCAAAGTTAGGCGCATCGTTTTTAGTTTGGACCACAACACCTTGGACTTTGGTTTCAAATACCGCAGTTGCGGTAAATCCAAAGGTGACCTATCAAGTAATTGAAATTAGCAACGAAGAAAAAACTGAACGCTTAGTGGTTGCCGAAGATCTTGCTCATATCCTTGGAGAAGATCGAAAAGTTATTGCCTCATTCAAGGGCGACGAACTTGAGAAGACGACCTATGCTCGCCCATTTGATCTAGTTGAGATTCCAGATTCACACTTCATTGTTCTTGCCGATTATGTGACCGTCGAAGATGGAACTGGCTTAGTTCACCAAGCCCCGGCCTTTGGTGCCGACGATTTCCAAGTCTGTCGAAAATACAATCTTCCGGTCGTAAACCCAGTTCTGCCAGATGGTCACTTTGAAGCTGGAATTGATTTAGTCGGTGGCACTTTTTTCAAAGATGCCGATAAACCCCTAGTCAAAGATCTAAAGTCTCGGGGACTTCTATTTAAGCAGCTGCAATACGAACACTCCTACCCACATTGCTGGCGTTGCCATACCGTCCTTATTTATTACGCCCAACCTTCTTGGTACATCAAAACGACTCTCATAAAGGATGCACTTCTTCGAGAGAATGAAAAAACCAATTGGTATCCAGAGACTATTAAGACTGGACGATATGGCGATTGGCTTAACAACAATATCGACTGGGCTATCTCCCGAAACCGTTACTGGGGAACTCCGCTACCAATTTGGCGCTGTGAAAATAAGCATGATTACTGCGTTGGCTCACTCGCCGAACTCGGCACGTTAGCCGGCAAAGATTTACTTGCCAGCGATCCTCATCGCCCATTTGTTGATGACATTACCTTCGCCTGCAAAGAGTGTGGCGAAGTTATGAAGCGAACTCCGGAAGTTATTGATTGTTGGTTTGATTCCGGCGCCATGCCATTTGCGCAATGGGGCTATCCACACAAGCCTGGATCAAAGGAAAAATTTGAAGCGGCTTACCCAGCAGATTTCATCTCGGAAGCTATCGATCAGACTCGCGGCTGGTTCTACACACTTATGACAATTGGAACCTTGGTCTTTGATCAAAGTTCATACGAAACAGTTCTCTGCCTGGGCCACATCCTTGATAAGGATGGCCGAAAGATGAGCAAGCACCTTGGAAATGTTTTAGAACCGATCCCGCTAATGGATCAACATGGCGCAGATGCAGTTCGTTGGTACATGCTCGCCGCTGGATCTCCGTGGAGCGCTCGTCGAATTGGTCATGATGCAATCTCTGATGTTGTTCGAAAGACCCTTTTAACCTATTGGAACACCGTCTCATTCTTTACGCTCTATGCAAATGCTTCAGAGTTCAAAGTTGAATCAACTATTTCAAATCCAAGCACGATGGATCGTTGGATTCTCTCTGAGTTAAATACGCTTGTTTCCGAGGTTGATAAGGCATACGCGGGCTTTGATTCGCAAGAGGCTGGCAAATTGATTGCCGCTTTCATTGATGATCTTTCAAACTGGTATGTGCGCAGATCGCGTCGTAAATTCTGGGATGGCGATAGCGCTGCGCTAAATACGCTTTATCGCGCTCTTCGCGAATTAACCAAGCTAATGGCACCGATGGTTCCCTTTATCACCGAGCATGTCTGGCAAGAATTAGTTCGAACCGTTGAACCGACAGAGAAGGAATCGGTTCACTTAACCGATTTCCCAACCTCAAATTCGAGCGAGATCGATCTAAAACTTTCAAAATCAGTTCGACTCTCTCGTCGCCTTGTAGAACTCGGTCGCGCAGCTCGTGCGGAATCAAAGATCAAGATTCGCCAGCCACTCTCCCGCGCCCTTGTGGCAGCAAATGGCTGGGCGGAAATGAACGCCGAAATTCGTTCTCACATCTCTGATGAATTAAATGTCCAGCATCTCGATGAATTGGCATCAGCCGGCGGTGAATTAGTTAGCGTTACAGTCAAAGCAAATTTCAAGAGTCTGGGTGCTAGATATGGCGCCGACGTACAAGCAATCGCCAAGGCAATTGCAGATAGCGATCACACCGCCCTGGTTAAAACGCTTCGCGATAAGAACGCTCACACAATTTCCTACGGTGATAAGAGTGCTGAAATTGAATTAGAAGATCTTGTAGTAACCGAAACCCCTAAAGAAGGCTGGTCGGTGGCATCCCATTCCGGTGAAAGCGTTGCCTTAGACCTGACGCTTACACCAGAACTCATCGAAGCTGGTTTAGTTCGCGAGGTAATCCGCGCAATTCAGGAAGAGCGCAAGCAATCTGACTTTGATATTAGCGATCGTATTGAGGTTCGTTACTTTGCAAAGCAAGAAGTCCTTGCTGCTATTAAAGCAAACCAAGAAATAATCGGATCTGAAACTCTTGCTACCAAGTTTGAAGAAGTAAGCGGCAAAGAGAACAGCGATAATGAATTAGGACTCTGGCTGGAACTTAAGCGAAATTAAAAAGCAGTCGCAACAATTTGTGCCAATTTCTGTACAACGAAAAAGACCACAATAAAAGATAGATCCAGCGCAACCGGGCCAAGTCGAAGTGGCGGCACAAAACGCCTTACAAAATTTATGACTGGGTCAGTGACTGCGTAAATCAATTCGGCTAATGCGAGGATGATGCCGCGCGGTTGCCATGAACGGGCAAATACCCGAACATAATCAAGAATTAATCGACCCACCAAGGCAAAGAGAAATATTTGCAAGACAATTGAAATGACATTACCAATTGTGCTCATAAATTAATTTGCCTTTGCGTAACTCTTGAATCAGCTTTGATTGAAGAAACTTGCCTGCGCTGCGGCAGTCTTATCTTCATTGCTAACCATCACATTTGGTGGCGTTAGCAAAAATACCTTTGAGGTTACGCGTTCGATTTGGCCGAAATGACCAAAGACGAGTCCTGATGCAAAGTCAATGATGCGCTTGCGCTCTGACTCTTCCATATCTGAAAGATTCATAATCACTGGCTGTCCGCTTCGATAATGCTCACCGATGGTGCGCGCTTCGCTGTACATACGTGGATGCAATGTGATGATTCGATCGACTACCGCCGCTTCGCGTACTTGAACTACTGATGCAGCTGGAGTTGTTACTCGAACTGGTGCAGCAGCTGGACGAAGATATGAAGGGGTCTCTGAATCTGCAACAACTTCACGACGAAATGAACGTCGAGGCGCCTCTTCAACTACTGGAGTAGTTAGATCGCCCTCTTCGTCATCTACAAGTCCAAGAAAATTCGCTGCTTTTCTAAATGCATTAGCCATGGGTAAATCGTAAGCGTGAGATCACCGAACTCCGAGGATTTGGCTCCCTATTCGAAGATGTGTCGCGCCATGGGAAATTGCACTTTCAAAATCGTTGCTCATACCAGCCGAAAGTTTGGCGATAGCTGGGTACTTACTTTGAATCCCTTTGTGGATTTCGGCCAACTTTGAAAACGCCAGTTCGGGTTCGATCCCGGTCGGAGCGACCGCCATTAAACCAATCGGATTTAGCGTTGAAAATCCCATAAGTTTCTCGATAAAGGGCTCCAACTCGGCAGGTTGCACTCCCCCGCGATTAGTCGGTTCAATCTCCTTTAAGAAATCCAAAGAGACCTGAACAAAGGTATCTATTGTGGAAGTTCCTTCATTCTTAATAAGCAAGTCATGCAAAGTTGCCGCATGGCGAATTTCATCAAGTGAGTGAATTACATCCGCCCATTTAATTATCGATTTCAATTTATTGCTTTGGATCTGGCCCTGAAAGTGCCAGATTGAGTCGGCCTCAATTTCAGGGGCCTTGGCACTGCCCTCTTGATCACGGTTCTCGCCAAAATTTTGCAAGCCAAGCTCGTAAAGAATTTCTACATCACTTACTGGAAAGGTTTTGGTGACTGCAATCAGAGTCACTTCATCGCGCTCTCTTCCAGCACCTTTGAGTGCGTTGGCTATTCGATCGTTTACGCTCTGAAGATTGGCATTGATCTCTTCGATTCGCTCCAGCTTTGAGTTCTCATCCATCAAAGTGAAACAACTCCATATTGTCGAAGCGTCGTTGCATCACGTCGAAATGAGAAATACTCCGGATCCTCTTTCGTGCAAATTCCGACATCGCTTACTTCAACCCCTAATGACTCAAGTTCTAAACGCGCAGCCAACTTGAGATCCAGGCGGCCTGGATGATTTCCGATTCCAGGCATTACCGAACCAAGCTCTTGAAACATCTCTGGTGAGACTTCATAACATTTTCCGCAAATACTCGGACCAATAACCGCCTTGATCTCAGCAGCGCCAAGCGATTGCATAGTCGTAACCGTCTTGCTCAAAATATTTGCAACCAATCCTTTGCGCCCAGCATGTGCCGCAGCGACAACGGTTTTGGATGAAAATAAAACTGGCAAACAATCAGCGCTTGTGACGACTAACCCCACGCCCTTTTCCTGGGTAACTAAGGAATCACACTCAGGCAAAGTTGGATTTGATGCAGAATTTAAATCTATTTGCACAATACGGTCACCGTGAACTTGCTTCATGAATGCAAGAGAGGTGAGTGAAGTTATTTCCGCAAGTGCCGATGGATTATTAAAGAGGTTTCCAGATTTGCCAGTGAATAATTCACGTGCCATTTCTGGAGTTATCTCATGAAGTCTGGGATATCTATATCGTCTTCTGAGACCATCTCTTCAAAAGTGATCCGACGACGACCGGCTTGCTTGTTCTCTTCGACTGGTTGCTCTAGCGCAACGGCCAAAGGATCATTTGCTGCAATTGGATCAGCCTTGCCTGCGAGTGAGGCGGCATCGATAACTGGAACGGAAACGCGCTTTGGAATTCCGCCTTCAAATCCAGCAGCAATTACGGTCACGCGAACTT
>DAIOGD010000062.1:0-6713 GCA_036745395.1 Candidatus Nanopelagicaceae bacterium
TATCTTCGGTACGTGAATTCTCTCCAACAATCATGCCTTCATAAACTTCAGTTCCGACTTCAAGGAAGATCACACCGCGCTCTTGAACACCATCAACTGCGTAAGCAGTAACAGTTCCGCGACGATCTGCAACAAGTGATCCGCTAAGACGGGTGCGGATTTCGCCATGCCAGTTTTCATAACCATCAAATACGTGGTGGATTAATCCGGTGCCACGAGTTTCAGTTAAGAATTCGGTACGGAATCCAATAAGTCCACGAGATGGGACCTTGTAATCCATACGGATCCAACCGGTTCCGTGGTTAACCATTTGCTCCATACGGCCCTTACGAAGTGCCATAAGTTGGGTAACAACTCCAAGGAATTCTTCTGGAATATCAACGGTCAAACGTTCCATCGGTTCTTGCAACTTGCCATCAACAGTCTTCACAACTACTTGTGGCTTTCCAACAGTAAGTTCGAAACCTTCACGACGCATGATTTCAACGAGGACAGCTAGTTGAAGTTCGCCACGACCTTGTACTTCCCAAGTATCTGGACGATCGGTATTTACAACGCGAAGTGAAACGTTACCGATCAATTCCGCATCGAGACGATTCTTAACTTGGCGCGCAGTAAGAAGCTTTCCTTCTTGTCCTGCGATTGGCGAAGTATTGATACCGATAGTCATCGAAATTGATGGTTCATCAACGATGATTAATGGAAGTGCGTGTGGGCGTTCAAGATCTGCAAGGGTTTCGCCCAAGGTAATTGTTTCAATACCTGCGATAGCAACAATGTCACCAGGTCCAGCCTCTAAGGCTGGAACACGTTCTAGGCCATCAGTAATTAAAAGCTCTGAAATCTTCACACGTTCTGAAGTTCCATCGGTCTTCATCCACATTACATTCTCGCCCTTTTTAATTACACCTTCACGAATTCGGCAAAGTGCCAAACGTCCAAGGTAAGGAGAGGAGTCAAGGTTTGTAACGTGTGCCTGCAAAGGTGCACCATCGTGATAAACCGGAGCTGGAATTGTTGCGAAGATAACTTCAAACAAGGCATCCAAGTTTTCGCGATCTGGCATTACGCCATTTTCTGGGCGATTCATTGATGCGCGACCAGCTTTAGCTGAAGCATAAACAACCGGAAATTCAATTTGATCATCATTTGCATCCAAGTCCATGAATAGGCCGTAAGCCTCATCAACAACTTCTGGAATACGTGAATCGGGACGATCGACTTTGTTGATCACCAAGATAACTGGCAAATTCTTTTCTAGGGCCTTGCGCAATACGAAACGTGTTTGTGGAAGTGGGCCTTCAGATGCATCTACCAAAAGAATTACACCGTCAACCATTTCAAGTCCACGTTCAACTTCGCCACCGAAATCGGCGTGGCCCGGGGTGTCGATAATGTTTACAGTTTGCGCACCACGACGAATCGAAGTGTTCTTCGCCAAAATAGTAATTCCCTTTTCACGTTCTAGATCCATGGAATCCATTACGCGATCGCGGTTCTCGCCCTCTTTCTGGTGTTCTGAGAACGCGCCAGATTGGGTCAACATCGCATCAACGAGGGTTGTCTTGCCATGATCCACGTGAGCAATAATCGCTACGTTACGAAGATCGTCGCGCTTCTTTAATTCGCCAGTGATATACGGGCTCTTCTCATACTTGATTCTTGTCATTAGTTATTAAACCTAAATTCCACTACATCGCCATCGGACATTACATATTCCTTGCCTTCCATTCGAACCTTACCTGCAGCCTTGGCTTCCGCCATGGAACCTGCAGCTAATAAATCGTTAAAAGAAACGATTTCGGCCTTAATGAAACCTTTTTGAAAATCGGTGTGAATAACACCGGCCGCAACAGGTGCGGTATCGCCTTTATGGATAGTCCAGGCACGTGTTTCCTTTGGACCAGCTGTTAAGTAAGTTTGTAATCCTAAAGTGTTGAAACCAACTCGTGCCAATGTTGCAAGGCCCGGTTCTTCGAGACCAATTGCGGAAAGAAGTTCAAGAGCGTCAGCATCATCTAGTTCTGATAATTCGGCTTCGGTTTTCGCATCCAAGAAAATCGCTTCAGCCGGAGCAATAAGCGCCTGCAATTTCTTACGTAGCTCTTGATCATTTAATTCTGAGGCATCGACATTAAATACATATAAGAATGGCTTTGCGGTTAACAAGTGAAGTTCGGCAACGGCTTCTAAATCAACCTTTGAACCGAATAGCAATTTTCCAGAATCCAAGAGCGCTTGTGCTTCTTTTGCGGCAGCTAGAACAGGTGCCTTCTCTTTGGCAACGCGGGCTTCTTTTTCAAGACGCGGAATTGCCTTCTCGATAGTTTGAAGGTCGGCCAAAGCTAATTCGGTATTGATGACTTCGATATCAGATGCGGGATCAACGAAATCTGCGCTACGTTCGCCTTCGCGGGTTACATTCTCATCTTTAAATACGCGAATAACTTGGCAAATTGCATCGGTTTCACGAATATTTTGTAAAAACTTATTTCCAAGGCCCGCACCTTCTGAGGCGCCTTTAACAATTCCCGCGATATCGACGAAGGAAACGGTCGCTGGCAAAATCTTCTCCGAGACAAAGATCTCGGCAAGCTTTGGAAGTCTGGCATCTGGAACGCCAACGATTCCCACATTCGGCTCGATGGTCGCGAATGGATAGTTAGCGGCCAGAACGTTGTTCTTGGTCAGAGCGTTAAATAGGGTCGACTTACCCACGTTAGGCAGTCCGACAATTCCGATAGATAGGCTCACGAGGAGTAGAGCCTACGGGGCTTTGTCGGTCCTTCCTGCCACGATACGGAGATGAACCTGATTTTGGGCCTTGGAATTGGCCTTCTCCTTGGTGGACTCATCGGATTTCTCGCCGCGCGAAGCAAATCCAATGGGATCGATACAAACAATCCATTAGTCGATGATCTGCGCCGTCAATTAGATGCCGAACGAAATAAGACCGAAGCAACCACCAAATTAAATGTCGAACTCGAAGCTGTAAAGAAGACCGTTGAGAATTTAACAAAAGCGGCATCCGATGCCGATTTCCGTCGGGTTAAGGCCGAGACTGAAATTGCAGAACAAGTTCGTTTTATGGCCGAACACAATAAAGATTTAGTAAATCAAACTCGCGCAATTGCGGGCGCACTTTCAAGTTCCCAAACTCGTGGCAAGTTTGGCGAAGCTCACTTAGAAAAGCTTCTTGAAAATGCTGGCTTAATCGAAAACGAGCATTTCACAAGGCAAAAGGGCGCTGACAATATTGGTGAATCTGGCGCGATCCCAGATGTAACAATTGCAATGCCTGGTGGAAGCGTCATATATATCGATTCAAAATTCCCATTTCAAAGATTTTACGAAGCATTTGAAACCGAAGATGACACGCTTCGCAAAGAATTACTTCTCCAACATTCAAAGGACTTACTCGCTCATATCCAAGCCTTATCAAAGCGCAAATATGCCGAACGAGGACCATCACCAGATTTCGTAATTCTCTACGCACCGATTGACGCCATCTTTATCGAAGCGGTTAAAGCAATCCCAGATTTCCTTGAAACCTCTTTCCGCCTTGGTGTAACTGTTGCAACCCCAACTTCGATGATGGCGCTACTACGCACAGTTGGCTATCTATTTAGCCGTAACCGGGTTTCAGCAAACGCCGAAGAGATCCAAACTCTGGCCGTTAAATTCTTACGCGATGTTTCATCGCTTCACGACAAGATCATCACCGTGGGCGAACGATTGAAGAGCACTCTCAAGGCCTACAACGAGATGATTCCAACTGCCGAAACCACAGTCCTATCTGCGGCAAAGCGTATGAAGTCACTTGATGTTGCGGGTAAGCCGCTTACCCCTATGAGTGAAGTTTCAGAAAGTGTGCGCCCACTTCAGAACAAATTACAATTGGAATCACCAGAAGATTTCATTGAAGTTGAAGAGATAGAAAGCCAGGAAGATTAATGTCAGCACTTATTGGAAATATCGAAACCGCTCGCGGTAAAGCAATTAAGGGTCCGGGTTTAAAAGCTCCCGGCGTTGTAATTCTTCAATTCCTCCTTATCTTCGTCTTCGAAGCAATTGAATACTCGGTAACAAAGGTTGGCCTCTTTACTGGTCTGGCATTACTTATTTCATGGGCCGGTGGCGCGATCCTTGGCCGTAAGGGCACTTCCTATGTAAATGCAATTAATCCCCCAATTGCATTTTTAATTTCAACGCTATTTATCTACGGCACCATCGGTGGCGCTGGAATTAAAGTTACAAAGATTGGCCTTGATTTAGTAAATGCTCTCTCAGGAGTAGCGCCTTACCTAATTATCGGATCGATAATTGCTTGGATTGCGCACTTTTTAATCGCGCGAAGTGAGAAGCAGAACTAGTTCTTACCAGCTGCCTTTAACTCTTTACGAAGTTCTGGTGGCATCGAAAATAGTAAGTGCTCTTCCATGGCAGTGATTGTTTCAACATCACTGTAACCACGTTCTGCTAACCAGATCAGGAGATCCTTAACCAAAATCTCGGGGACCGATGCACCGCTTGAAACACCAATGGTCTCAACGCCTTCAAGCCATTCTTCTTTTGCCTCGGTAGCGAAATCGATTAGGTAGGCCGCCTTGGCGCCATATTCCTTTGCCACTTCAACAAGTCGAACCGAGTTTGAAGAGTTGGTCGATCCAACAACTAGAACTAAATCTGCCTTCGGCGCAATCTGCTTTATTGCGACTTGGCGATTTTGAGTTGCGTAGCAAATGTCATCACTTGGTGGATCCATCAAATTTGGAAAACGCTTCTTTAGCGCAGCTACGGTTTGCATTGTTTCATCAACGCTTAAAGTTGTTTGAGAGAGCCAAGCTACTTTGTTCTCGTCTTTGACTTGGATCTGATCAATTCCATCTAGGCCATCAACCAGAATCACATTATCTGGTGCTTCGCCCGCGGTTCCTTCAACTTCTTCATGGCCTTCGTGACCAATCAAAAGAATTGTTAAATCTTCTTGTGCAAAGCGCCTAACTTCGTGGTGGACCTTAGTTACAAGTGGGCAAGTTGCATCAATTGTTTTTAAATTACGAGAAGCGGCCGATGCGTGGACGGCCGGTGAAACTCCGTGGGCTGAAAAGATAACTAGTTTGCCTTCTGGCACTTCTTCGTTTTCCGAAACAAAGATGGCGCCGCGAGCTTCCAAAGTACTTACAACGTGCTTGTTGTGAACAATCTCTTTACGTACATAAACCGGAGCACCATAAAGTTCGAGCGCCTTTTCTACAGTAACGACGGCGCGATCCACACCCGCGCAGTAGCCACGTGGCGCAGCTAGGAGAACCTTCTTGCTCATGAGGTAAGTCTATTAGGATCGCTTCATGCTCGAAACTTCAGCCGATTCACCGGTCGCAGTACGCGTTGTTTCTGAAGCAATTGGCGAATATTTAAGTCGTTTGGGCTCAGTTTGGATTGAGGGCGAACTCTCCGAAGTAACTGTAAGGCCAGGCGCGCAAATGGTCTTTATGCGCCTTCGAGATACCAGCGCCGACATGAGCATCTCAATAATGTGCCATAAATCAGTTTTGGAAAGTGTTTCACCACTTCCGCAAAATGCGCGAGTAGTTATGAACTCCAAAGTCTCTTGGTATGCCAAGAGCGGATCACTGTCTTTTAGCGTTAAAGAAATCCGCCAAGTTGGTGTCGGTGAATTGCTTGCCCGCTTGGAAGCACTTAAAACGCAATTAGCATCCGAAGGGCTATTCGATGCCGAACGTAAACGAGAATTACCATTTCTTCCGCGTGCAGTTGGCTTAATTTGTGGTCGTAACAGCGATGCCGAGAAAGATGTCGTTGAAAATGCAAAACGGAGATGGCCTTCGGTTAAATTTGAGATTCGCGAGGTAGCGGTGCAAGGCGCTGCTGCGGTTGTAGAAGTTTCAAATGCACTTCGCGAATTAGATCAGAATCCAGAAGTTGATGTCATCATCATTACTCGTGGGGGTGGCTCATTTGAAGATTTACTTCCGTTTTCAGATGAATCACTTGTAAGACTTGCCTCCGATTGCCAGACACCAATCGTCAGCGCAATTGGCCACGAGAAAGACGCTCCGCTTCTAGATTTAGTTGCCGATTGGCGTGCCTCAACGCCAACCGATGCTGGTAAGCGCGTTGTGCCAGATATGGATGAGGAACTTCAAAAGATTTCTAACTTGCGGGACCGAGCGATGCGCACAATTCAAGGGCGTATTGATTTTGAGATTGCCAAGATCGAACAGATGATGGATCGACCAAGTATGCGCGATCCACTAAATATGGTTACGACTCGTTTAGAAGTCATTACAAATCTTCGCGCCAGATCTTTCAGATCAACTGATGCAGCACTTGCAATCGCCAGCGAAGAAATCGCCGGTCTTCGTATGCAAGTGCGAACCCTGTCACCACAAGCCACCTTGGATCGTGGCTATGCGGTTCTGCAAAAAGAGGATGGCAATGTAGTTAGAAGTGCGAGTGAACTCACACCCGGTGACCGCTTACGGGTACGCCTCGCCAAGGGCGAAGCAAAGGTAGTTTCGGAGTAGATTACGAATATGGCAACCGATAAAAAATTAAGTTATGAAGAAGCTCGCGACGAGCTTGCAAAGGTTGTCGCATCACTTGAGGGTGGCCAAACAACTCTCGAGCAATCATTAGCACTTTGGGAACGCGGCGAAGAATTAGCCAAGATCTGCCAAGAATGGCTC
>DAIOGD010000063.1:0-6581 GCA_036745395.1 Candidatus Nanopelagicaceae bacterium
TAAGTGTTGGGGATTTCATCGCGAAAACTGGTAACTCTGGCGATGCCAAGGGAACAACACCGCATTTACATTTTGGAATTAGTTGGCCAACTCCGGCAAATATTTGGTGGGTTCGTCGGGGCGAGCTTTACCCATGGCCATATTTAGATGCCTGGAAGGCTGGAAAAGATAAGAGTCCGCTAAACGGTATTAAAGCGTTAGAAAAGAAACTGGGGACAGTCCCAAAGCAAGTTGGTTACTATCGCTTCTTGGTTGTCGCATTTAAAGTCGTTGAGTTTGCTGCGGTGTAACTGCCATCGTTTGAAGTGAAAGAAGCTGTGAGACTTTGTTGTCCAGTGATAATTGGCTTCCAATTGCATGTTGCGACATTTGCCACGGTGGCGACATTTACACAGTTCGTGATCTTTCGACCGTTGTAATAGAAGGTCACAAATCCGGGACCGGCCGTATTGGCAGTGATCGTCTTAGTGGTTCGCTTGTTTATCGTCCCTGAAATGGCATTTATTGCAACGGTACCCATGCCTTGAAAATTAGTCACGGTGGGAAAATTTGCAAAGATCTCGACTGAAATTGCATTTGTCGTCGTATTGAAGTTGTACCAAAAGGTCCAATCCGGATTACCACTTGGCGCATTCCCAAAGCCAACGTCGGGCACGCCACTTATATTGTTCCAAGCGAAAACAGTGTGAGTGTCTGAAGACGACAAATCAAATATTTGGAAGCAACCATAAGAAGATGCCATGGCTGGCGAATCATCCCAGTCGTATGTGCTTCCATTTCCGGTCGGAGAAATGCTGGTAGTCCCTTGTGCATAATTCCAAGGCCATATTTCTAAACGCCCCGTGTGTCCGAAAGCAATTAGTGAAGAGTTGGATGAGTTAACGGTTAAATCTGAAACGTTGGTTTTTATAGTGAATTGTTCGGTCGATGCAGTGCTCGGAATACGAAGATAAGGAACCGTTGCTGCGGGAGTTGTGAACGGAGCATTCGAAGGAGTGTTAGTGTCGTACCTAGATCCCCACTTCGCAAAATTCATATCTGCCCAGGTATTCGTTCCAGAATTATTCGCCGAAACTTTGTAGCGAACTCTCGAGAATGCTGTCGTCGATTCAGAGTTGCCGGGATCACCTGCAGCAATTCCATATCCGGTTTGATAGGTGATGTAGCCGCTGCCGTCTCGAGTGGCAGTCGTTGTTCCATACAGCTTTCGCCAAGGGTAGGCATATGGCCCCAAGCCAGCAGAAACTTTTGCCGCAATTCTCGTGAAATAACCGGTGTTGCTCGCAAGAGATGGGATTACATAGGAACGAGTGGTTGAAGAGATAGAACTAGATGAAGTCGTCCAAGTCGAACCATCAGTTGAATATTCAACTTGGTAGTTAAGAATTCCGGTTGAGGTATCAGTTGGTTCGTACCAATTGATGATCAAAGTTGCGGGACCAGTTGTGACAGTGACCGTCTCAGGTGAAGTTGGATATGTGTTTGGAACTGCATGTGCGTGTTGAACTATGCCAAATTGAAAAACAAAAAGGGCGCCAATCCACATCAGGGATTTAAGTAGGCGCCGGCGCATGGTCAGATTTTAACGGCAAATAAAGAAGCCCCACCAAATTTCTTTGGCAGGGCTTCTTTAATTGTTAGTGATTAGGCAGGGTGAACCTGATCAGCCTGAGGACCCTTAGGACCTTGTACGACTTCGAAAGTCACGGCTTGACCCTCATCTAGAGACTTGTATCCATTGCCTTGGATTGCTGAGTAGTGAACGAAAACATCTTGTCCGCCACCATCAACTGCAATGAAACCAAAACCCTTTTCAGAGTTGAACCACTTAACTGTACCTGTTGCCATGTAGCTTTTTTCCTTACGGTAAATGTTGGTACTTAAGAATTCCTTAGGTACCGGTCTTCCTCTGTACAGATTTACCGAGTGAACGGGTACTGCCAAGCGTCGGACTGTTCCCAAGTGTAACGGAGTTTTCACAGCTTCCCGGACTAGCCAAATGTCAGTCGATAAGGCCATAATTAAGGAAGAAGTTACGAATCTCGCTCGATTCAAGGCGTTAAACGCGGTGGTGGACTGGGGAAGGTCGCACTAAGGCAGCCTTAAGAGCAATAAAGAGAGAACTTCTATGAATGCTGGAAACTTGCTAGCTGGAGATCTTCGGATCTATTCAGCGCCCAAGGCTTTACTTCGCCATATCCAATGGTCGCTTAATGAGATCTTTGGTTATCCCGTGGAATTAGATTGGCAACCACAACATCTTTCCGCTGGAACGATGGCGACCGAATTGCAATGGCGCGAACTAAAACCTGTTGCATCAAAGATTGCATCAACACTTAAGTCATGGCATTACGTGCGTTTTGAAGTTCGGGAATTTTCAACTTTGGGTGGCGAAGGCGTTCTTTACCGTTGCACGCCAGACCTTGGATTGCATCAAGCGGTAACCGCATCGACTGGCGATGTGATGATTCATGAGAATCGGTTAATGACCGCGCTGGAAAGCCATAAGAGCTACGAAACTTTGCGCGAGGCGATGAACTTGGCCCTTGGAACCGCGTGGGATGCCGAACTTGAGTGCTACCGGCGCGGAATTGGTGAAGTAAGTTCAGACAAAGTGGCTAGTATCTAACTATGACTAACGAATTGAATAACACGAATTCTTCAACTTGGGCAAAGCGCGGCAATAAGCGCATGATCGCATTGCTTGCTTCGGCGGCAATTATTTCGGGAGGGCTAGTTGAAGGAATGAACCTTGTTGGTAACGGCTTATCAGCAAAGGCGGGTAATTCAATTACCGTTACCGGGCAAGCTCGCACAACCGCGACTGCCGATAACGCGGTTTGGAATCTAAATATTCAAGAATCTTCACCACAAGTTGCAGCAGCTGTAAGCAAAGTGGATTCAAGTGTTAAGGCACTTTCAAAGTATTTAACAGATGGTGGAATTCCGACGACCGGAATTGAAGTCGGGGGAGTAAGTACCAACGCCGTCCCACAATATATAAATGGAAATCCGACCGGAAAGATCCTGGCTTATCAGGCATACCAAAATGTGACCGTGCGTTCGAAAGATGTAAATTTAATCAAGAAGCTTTCCAATGGAATCGGATCCTTGCTTCAGACCGGTGTGAATATCAACAACGGTGGCCCACAATTTTATGTTTCAAATTTAGCCGCACTTCGTCCACAACTTCTTGCCGATGCGATGGTTGATGCAAAGCTTCGCGCACAATCGATTACCAAGGCTGTGGGTTCCAAGTTGGGTCCAGTCCTCGCCGTTACAAGCGGACCAGTCCAAGTGACCGCGCCGGACTCGGTAGACACCTCGGCTGGCGGTATGTATGACACAACCACAATCCCAAAGACCGTAACGGTCACTGTTTCGGTAAGTTTTAAGGTTAGTAAGTAAGCCTTAAAATAAGCGGGTGCAATTAAAGAAGTTTAAGTTTGTCGCGCTAAAGAATTAGCCTTCGTAAGAACGGAAGACAAGCACGACGTTATGGCCGCCAAAGCCAAATGAGTCATTTAAACACGCGATAGATCCCTTTGGAAGATCGCGTGGAACGTCGCGAACTACATCTACGGTTACCGCTTCATCTAAGTTTTCAATATTGATAGTTGGTGGTGCAACGTGGTGATACATCGCAAGAACACAGAAGATTGATTCGATCGCTCCGGCGCCACCAAGTAAGTGACCAGTCATTGATTTAGTTGCAGATACTGCGACGTGTGAAATATCTGAACCAAGTGCGTTGGCAAGTGCGTTTGCTTCGGCAACGTCGCCTGCTGGCGTAGAAGTCGCGTGGGCGTTTAGGTGAACAATTTCAGAAAGTGGAATACCTGCATCTTGAAGTGCGAACTTAACTGCGCGGGTAACACCGGCGCCATCTGGATCTGGCGCTGCAATGTGATAACCATCGGAAGTTAGGCCTTGTCCCATAACTTCGGCATAAATCTTTGCGCCACGAGCTTTTGCATGTTCTAGTTCTTCAAAGACAAGAACGCCGCCACCTTCGCCAAGCACAAAGCCATCGCGATCCTTATCGTAAGGACGAGATGCCTTCGCTGGATCATCGTTGCGGGTTGATAGTGCTTTCATCGATGCAAATCCGGACATTGGTAATTGGTGAATTGCTGCTTCAACACCACCGGTTACAACGATATCTGCGCGATTATTTCTAATCATTTCTAGTGCATATCCAGCAGCTTCTGCGCCAGATGCACATGCAGATACTGGAGTGTGAACACCAGCGCGTGCTTGCAATTCCAAACCAACATTTGCAGCTGGACCATTAGGCATCAACATCGGAACGGTATGCGGTGAAACCATTCGTGGGCCTTTGGTCTTTAAAACATCGTACTGATCAAGCAAAGTAATTACGCCGCCGATACCGGATGCGATAACAACACCGAGGCGTTCCTTATCGATGTCATCTGGTGCGCCAGCATCTTTCCAAGCCTCGCGCGCCGCAATTAGTGCGAACTGTTCAGAACGATCTAAGCGACGCATCTCTACGCGCTCCATAACTTCTGATGGTTCTACGGCAACGCGCGCAGCGAAGGTAACTGAAGCTTCTTGCGCCCACTCATCTTCAAGTTTGCGCACACCACTCTTTCCGGCAAGAAGGTTGGTCCAAGTGGTTTGGACATCGCCTCCAAGCGGAGTAGTGGCTCCAAGCCCAGTTACAACAACGCGGCGTCTTTGAGTCATTTAGAAAGGAGCCTAATTACTTACCGTTTGCAACGATGTAATTAACAGCATCTCCAACAGTTGCCATCTTTGTTACTTCTTCATCAGGAATCTTTACGCCGAACTTTTCTTCAGCTGCAACGACAACTTCAACCATGCTGAGTGAGTCAACATCTAGGTCATCAGAGAACTTCTTATCCATTGCAATCAGATTTGCATCGATTCCTGCAACTTCAACAACGATCTCTTTGATTCCTGCGAGTACTGCATCTTGGGTTAGTGCCATTGTTTTGCTCCTTAGTTTCTGTGGTGCTTGTTTCTATTTATTTCTATTGATTAGTTCTTTGGTACGGGTGGAAGTTCAACTACTTGGCCGGCATATACAAGCCCTGCGCCAAATCCTACGAGAAGTGCGCTCTTACCGTGTAGTTCTGGGCGCTCTTTTAGCAGAGCATCCATCGCAAGCGGGATTGAGGCAGCGGAAGTATTGCCAGTTGTACGGATGTCACGAGCAATCGCAACGGTATCTGGCAATTTCATTGATTTAGCAAGGGAATCGATGATTCGCTCATTTGCTTGGTGGGGGATGAAGGCGGCCAAGTTGTCGGGTGTTAGGCCAGCGGCTTCTAGTGCACGTAATGCGATTGGCGCGATTTCATAAACGGCCCAGCGGAAAACTGTTTGTCCTTGTTGGGAAATATTTGGCCAACCTAAATCTGTTTTGCCAGGATTCTTTTTGTAATCAAGATATGAAGGTTCCAAAACAATTGCATCGCGAGTTTCGGCATTAGCGCCCCAAATAGTTGGGCCAATTCCAACATCTTGCGAAGGTCCAATCACGACAGCTCCGGCCCCATCAGCAAAGATAAATGCAGTTGCGCGATCATCCGGATCAGTGAAGTCAGAGAGCTTTTCGCCACCAATTACTAAAACATAATTTGAAGTCTTTGCTTGCACCATGTCATTTGCGAGTGCAACTCCATAACAAAAACCGGCACAAGCCGCTGAAATATCGAAGGCAGCTGCTTTGGTATTTCCTAGGCGAATTAATAATTCGGTTGCGGCAGATGGTGCTTGATATGGGTATGAAATTGTTGCAAAGATAACGGCATCTATTTGCTCTGCCTTTAGTCCTGCTCTTGCAATTGCTTGCTCGGCCGCCTTTGTTGCCATATCAATAAGTGATTCATCGGCATCGGCAAAGTGACGGGTTTGAATTCCGGTGCGCTGTTGAATCCATTCATCGGTGGAATCAATGCGATCAACGATCTCTGAGTTAGGAACAACGCGCGGCGGGCGATAGGCCCCAACCGAAAGAATTCGGGCGTTTTGCGTAACCGGTGTGAAATTAAGAGCCATTACTTACCACCGTGCTTTGCGGCGAATTCCCGAGCGGCCGGAATATCTTCTGGAGTTTTAAGTGCAAAAGTTTCAATTTGTGGTTGCGCACGTTTAACCAGACCAGCCAAAGTTCCAGCAGGAGGAAGTTCGATGATTCCAGTGACACCAAGTTGCGCCATTGTTTCCATGCAGAGATCCCAGCGAACTGGACCGGCTATCTGTCCAACAATGCGATCTAAAATTTCCCGACCATTTTCAATTACTGCGCCATCTTTGTTAGAGATAAAGGGCAAGATTGGATCTTTCGCGGCAACGTTCTTTGCTAAGCCAGCTAGTACCGGAACTGCAGGTTGCATCGTTGAGGTATGAAACGCTCCCGACACTGCTAGTGGACGAACCCGCGAACCATCCGGTGCGTTCTCGGCCAACTTTGCCAACGCCTCAAGTGATCCAGCGGCAACAATTTGTCCTGCGCCATTTTCATTTGCAGCGGTAAGTCCAAGTGCGTTAATCGCAGCAACGACTACATCGCGATCGCCACCAAGTACCGC
>DAIOGD010000064.1:0-4775 GCA_036745395.1 Candidatus Nanopelagicaceae bacterium
CTGTTATGGCGCTGAACCCAGATCACATGTACGACGTACTTGCGATCAACGCGGCTTCAATGTCAACCCAACTTGCAGGACTGCCATTCTCTGGCCCAATTGGTGGCGTTCGCGTTGCATTAATTGAAGGTCAATGGGTTGCATTCCCAAATCACTCTGATTTGGAGAAGGCTGTCTTCGATATGGTTGTTGCTGGATCAATAACACCAGATGGCAAAGATATTGCAGTCATCATGGTTGAAGCCGAAGCAACCTCAAAGACAATTGACTTGATCAAGGCTGGCGCACAAGCACCAACCGAAGAGATCGTCGGACAAGGTCTTGAAGCGGCAAAGCCATTTATCCACGCACTATGCGATGCCCAAAATGAATTAGCAAAGGTTGCTGCAAAGCCAACTGGCGAATTCCCGGTTTATCTTGATTACCAAGATGATGCCTATGCTGCAGTTGAAGCTGCCGCAAAGGATGATCTTTCAAAGGCGCTAACGATTGCTGGAAAGCAAGATCGTGAAACCAAGCTTGATGAGATCAATGCATCAGTAAAGGAATCACTTGCCGCACAATTCGAAGGTCGCGAAAAGGAAGTTTCTGCTGCGCTTCGTTCAGTCACAAAGAAGCTAGTTCGCCAACGCGTACTACGCGACAAGATTCGTATTGATGGCCGCGGAGTTCGCGACATTCGTCCAATCACTTGTGAAGTTGAAGTAATGCCTCGTGTTCACGGTTCAGCAATCTTCGAACGTGGCGAGACCCAAATTCTTGGTGTCACAACCTTAAATATGCTCAAGATGGAACAACAACTAGATACCTTGAGCCCAGAAAATCACAAGCGCTACATGCACAACTACAACTTCCCACCATATTCAGTTGGTGAAACTGGTCGTGTTGGTTCACCTAAGCGCCGCGAAATCGGCCACGGTGCACTTGCAGAACGTGCATTGGTTCCAGTTCTTCCAACACGCGAAGAATTCCCATATGCAATTCGCCAAGTTTCAGAAGCTCTCGGTTCAAATGGATCTACCTCAATGGGTTCTGTTTGCGCCTCGACTATGTCATTGCTTAATGCCGGTGTGCCACTAAAGGCGGCTGTTGCAGGTATCGCAATGGGTCTAATCTCAGATGAAGTTGATGGCAAGACTGAATATGTCGCACTTACCGACATCCTCGGCGCCGAAGATGCATTTGGCGACATGGACTTCAAGGTTGCAGGAACTAAGGATTTTGTAACTGCACTTCAATTGGATACCAAGCTAGATGGAATTCCAGCTTCAGTACTCGCATCTGCGTTGCTACAAGCTAAGGAAGCGCGTCTATTTATTCTTGATCTAATGAACCAAGCGATTGATGCACCAGATGAGATGAGCTTGCTTGCTCCTCGCATCATTTCAATCAAGGTTCCAGTTGATCTAATCGGAGCAATCATCGGACCTAAGGGCAAGATGATCAATCAGATTCAAGATGACACCGGAGCAGATATCACCATTGAAGATGATGGAACTATCTATATCGGTGCCCTAGAAGGATCACAAGCAGAAGCTGCAAAGGCAATGATCGATGCAATCGCTAATCCAGTTATCCCGAAAGTGGGAGAGCGTTTTAACGGAAGCATTGTGAAGCTTGCAACCTTCGGCGCCTTCGTTTCACTTGTTCCAGGCAAAGATGGACTGTTGCACATTTCGCAGATCCGCAAATTGCACGGTGGAAAGCGAATCGAAAACCTTGAAGAAGTTATGAAGGTTGGCGACAAGATTGAAGTGGAAATTGCTGAAATCGATCCAAAGGGTAAATTCTCATTGGTACCAGTTCTTGCTGATGGCACAGTTCCTGGTAAAGAATCTGCAGAATAAGTTTCTGGAGAATAATTGAGCAAGACAGTTCTTCCCAGCGGACTTCGGATTGTTACTGAAGAAGTCAGTACGGTTCGATCCGCTGCGGTAGGAATTTGGGCAAATGTTGGCTCTCGCGATGAGAATAAATCCGTCGCGGGAGCTTCTCATTTTCTAGAACATTTATTATTCAAGGGCACGAATCGAAGAAGCGCACTCGATATCTCCTCAGCGATTGACGCTGTCGGTGGTGAAATGAATGCCTTTACCGGTCAGGAATACACCTGCTTCTATGCCCGAGTAATGGATAACGATCTTCCTTTAGCGATTGATGTTGTGAGCGAGTTAATTACATCGTCCAAAGTTGAAGCAAAAGATGTTGATAGCGAACGAACCGTAGTCCTTAGTGAAATTGCGGTGCGCGATGAAGATCCAAGTGACTACATCCACGAACTTTATTTAGAGACCTATTACGGCGATACCCCGCTTGGCCGATCAATCCTCGGCACGGTTGATTCGATAAATAATATGTCGCGAAATTCTGTATTTAACTATTACAAGAAGAATTACCGCCCAGAGGAACTCGTTGTTTCGGTTGCGGGAAATGTGAAGCATAAAAAAGTTGTTAAGTTGGTTGAAGAAGCGCTATCTCGCGATAACTTTTTAGATGTACCAGCCACGAGTTCCGACCGTAGGTCAAGTGACCCAATTAAGACTCCTGGACTTGGAAAAGTTGGATTAATTGATCGAAAGACCGAGCAAGGACATGTGCTTTATGGATTTCCAGGGCTCGCCAGAAATGATGATCGCCGCTTTGCATTAAGCGTGCTTGCATCAGCAATCGGTGGCGGAATGTCATCAAGACTTTTCCAAGAGATTCGCGAAAAGCGCGGCCTGGCATATACGACTTATGCCTACCCACAACAATTTGCCGGAACCGGAACCCTGGCCTTCTATGCTGGATCAAAGCCAGAAAAAGTTGAAGAAGTAATTAAATTAATGCGCGAAGTTGCAGAATCTGTTGTTCAACATGGACTAACCGATGAAGAAATTTCTCGAGCAAAGGGCGCCGTTGCTGGATCCTTAATTCTCAGCCAAGAAGATACTGGATCCCGAATGATTCGAATTGGCAAGAGCGAACTCGTACAAGGCGAGATCATGAGCTTTGATGAAATCATTAAGCAAGTTCGTGCGGTAACACCCGAACAAATCCGTAAATTAGCCAGCGACTTATTCACCAAGCCCGCTACGCTTGCGGTCGTAGGTCCATTTAGAAGCACTACAAAGTTTGAGAAGGTTATTCGATGAGTATCAAGGTTGCAGTACTTGGCGCCAAGGGGCGAATGGGCTCTGAGGCGGTTAAAGCTATAAGCGCGGCCGAAGATTTGGAACTCGTTGCTCAATTAGATGCTGGCGATTCGCTCGATAACCTAATTAAGTCTGGTGCACAGACCGTTGTTGATTTCACTCACCCAGATTCAGTCATGGGGAATTTAGAGTTCGCAATTAAAAATGGAATTAATGTTGTCGTAGGAACTACTGGTTTTGATACCAAGAAGTTAAATGAAATTAAATCCTGGTTGCAAGCTCAACCAAAAGTTGGAGCGCTTATTGCGCCAAACTTTGGACTCGGTGCAGTGTTAATGATGCAATTTGCAGCCCAAGCATCAAAGTACTTTGAATCAGTTGAAATTATTGAATTGCATCATCCCGCAAAGGCAGATGCACCATCAGGAACTGCTTCCCGAACAGCGGAACTGATTACCGAAGCACGCAAATCAGTTAATAAGGAAGCAATGCCAGATGCAACATCTTCCGCACTCGCTGGTGCTAGAGGCGCAAAAGTAGGAGATGTGCCAGTCCATTCAGTGAGACTTCGTGGATTAGTTGCACACCAAGAAGTAATTTTGGGAGATTTAGGCGAGACGCTAACTATCCGCCATGACTCAATTGATCGGACCGGATTTATGCCAGGTGTATTACTGGGAGTTAGAAAAGTTGGTCAGAACCCTGGTCTGACATTTGGCTTAGAACACTTTATGGATTTAAATTAAAACAACCGGAGGAATGAAATGACTGCAAAAATAACGATGTATGGCGCCGAATGGTGTGGCGATTGCCGCCGTTCAAAGAAATTTTTAGAGACAAACAACGTTGAATATAACTACATCAACGTAGAAGAAGATCTATCGGCCGCCGAAAAGGTAAAAGAGATCAATAATGGAATGCAATCAATTCCAGTAATTATCTTTGAAGATGGAACCCACTTAACTGAACCATCGGATACCGACCTACGCGTAAAGTTACAGAGCCTAAATATTCTCTAAAAGGCGCGGTAGACCAAGGCTGAAGTAATAGCAGCCCCAACTACAACGACCGGAAAAGGCGCTTTCGCAATTAATAGGGCGATCGCTGCCGCAATACCGGCTGATCTGTGGTCTAAAATTAGCCTCGTTTTGGTAGCGAAACTATTAACTGCAACCAAGGCGGTTAATAGTGCAACCGGAATTAAAAGATTTATTCGCATGACACGTGGATGCGATAACCAGGACTCTGGAACGCTGGCGCCAAATATTTTTACTCCATAAGCCAAGGCGCTTGCGCCGATGACTGCAATCCAATATTTATTCATATTATTCGCGCCACCCAATTAGTACTGCGAGGAGTACGCACGAAATAATTGGAATCCCGGCAGATACAAAGGGAACCAAAGCGAGCGAGAAAGCAATCGCGGTGATCGAAAGTATTCTCGTTTTTCGATCATTGATTCGTGGCCAGAGCAAACCTAGAAATGCCGCTGGTACTGCAGCGTCCAAACCCCAGGCAGAAGGATCCCCAATTGCCTTGGCGCCGAGTGCGCCAAGCAGAGTAAATAAGTTCCAGAAAATGTAGACACCGATTCCGGTTAACCAGAAACCTTCCCGCATTGCTTCGATTCCAGAATCCGAT